>NZ_JBALOP010000024.1:0-8710 GCF_036962685.1 Bacillus sp. JJ1566
GCACCGAAATGTCTCTGAGACCATCGCTCAGAGACAAAACACTCTGGCGAAAGCACCGAAATGTCTCTGAGGCGCACTCTCAAAGACAAAACACTCGAGCGAAAGCACTGAAATGTCTCTGAGGCCTTCGCTCAAAGACAAAACACTCGGGAAAAAACGCTGAAATGTCTCTGAGACCCTCACTCAGAGACAAAACACAGCTCGAACGGGAAATCCAGGAAGTGAGTCCAAATGAAAGGTTGATTCGGACCGACCTAATTTGGGACTATCTTTAAAAGGAAAATCCCATTAAAAATAAAAAGTAGCGTGAGAATACTCTTCACGCTACTTTTATGTCATATTATCTTTTACTTAAACCAGTATTACTATTAGTTAACACCCTTCATGAATTTTTGGATCTTAGGTGATACGAATAATAGGATGATACCTAAAACAATCGATGCCCCACCAATTACTCCAAAATAAGTCATTTCTGTTTCAGGTGTATAGAACTTAACAAGCTGTGCGTTAAGCGCTTGAGCTGCCGCATTAGAAAGCATCCATAAACTCATCATCTGTGCTGTAAACGCAGCAGGTGCCAATTTCGTTGTAGCGGAAAGTCCCACTGGTGAAATTAATAATTCCCCAATAACAACAATGAAATAGCTGAGTACCAACCAAAGTGGATTAACTAAGGAATCTGTTCCACCAAAATAGGCTGGTAATAGAATGACAAGGAATGAAAGACCAGCAAACAGCAATCCTAATGAGAACTTTTTCGGTACAGAAGGTTGACGATTTCCAAGCTTAACCCACATCCATGCAAAAATAGGGGCAAACATGATAATAAATAATGGGTTTAGAGATTGGAACAAAGCAGGTGAAATATCAAAGCCTGCGAAATGTAATTGTGTTCGTGTATCTGCATAGTTAGCTAAAATCGTTGCACCTTGCTCCTGAATAGACCAGAACATAACAGCTGCTATAAATAATGGGATATACGCTAAGATTCTTGAGCGCTCCACATCTGTTGTTTTTGAACTGCGATACATCGTAACAAAATAAATAGTTGGGATTAAGAAACCAAGTATACCAATAAGTGCGATAAATGAATCAAAGGTAAGAATACCTGTAGGAATTGCAATTGCTACTAAAATTGCAAGAATGATAGCACCTATTACTATTTGAGTATAAACTTTTTTCTTTTCAGCTGGTGCAAGCGGGTTTGGAACGATTGTCCCAGCAAGGCCAAGATTTTTTTTCTTTGTAAGAACAAACATGATTAATCCTATGAACATACCGACAGCGGCAATCGCGAAACCTAAGTGGAAATTATGCTTCATTCCTACTTCACCAACGATTATTGGAGCAAGGAATCCACCAAGGTTGATACCCATATAGAAAATACTAAATCCAGCATCACGACGTGAATCTGTTTCACTATAAATCTCACCGACAACACTAGATACGTTCGGTTTTAATAATCCTGTACCGAGTACAATTAACACCATGGAAACAAAGAATAGAGTTATATTTCCAGGTATCGATAATGCAATATGACCTAACATAATTAAAATACCACCGTAGAACACGGCTTTTGATGTACCGAAGATCCGGTCTGCTAACCAACCACCAATAATACCTGACATATAAACAAGTGATCCATAAATGGACATGATGGCAAGGGCGGTGTGCTGATCAAGTCCTAGCCCACCCTTAGATACTTCATAATACATATAGAATACGAGAATTGCTCTCATACCATAATACGAGAATCGCTCCCAGAATTCTGTGAAGAAAAGAGTGAATAGTCCTTTAGGATGCCCGAAGAATCCTTTTTGAGGGACACTGTCCACAATTTTCTGTCTATTATAGCCTGACATAACAAAACCTCCAAAATAGTATATTGGTATAATAATTCAAATTGTTTCACTATGTCAAACTAATGAAAATTCCGATTTGGGATAATATTTTATAAGGTTTATAATTTTAGGTGAAATGAAAAGGCTTTTTATAATTGTTTTATTAAAAAAACAAACAGATTGCGGATGCAATCTGTTTAACACTTCCATAGTTGGATAGTTTTTCAATTATTTTTGGTGTGAATTATATAGAATGTATAATAATGCCAGCATGACAATATCGAGTCTTGCTGCAAATGCGAATTGTAGGAAGCCTGTATGTAAAATCGGAACTTTTACTAAAAGGATTGCTGCAACCATAATGACGAGTAACGGAATCGTTGCTTTTTTTACTTCCTTATTAATTGCGATGAGAATACCACAGATAATTTCAAGAATGGCGACTGCATACATGACAAATCCTGGTGCAGGTAATGGTAGATTCATAAAGACAGCGCTAAGTTCATTACTTAGAAGCTTCAAAGCGCTTGCTGTAATAAACACATAGGCAACAGAATATCGAATGAGATTCAGGCTAGAAAATGTTTTATGCATGATTTAATCCTCCCTTTTTCTATCACTCTATGCTGTAAGGGACAAACTATTCTTTGGAAAAAATAAATACACTGAAAGTAGTAGGTCGAACCGATTTTGAAAGATTGAATAAAATAGGCAAAAGACATCTTGGAGAGGATGATGTATTTTGTCATTTTATGATAGGGTACGACCAAGTGGGGTGATTGCCTATACTTCGGGTCATGGTGAGCAATATGATATTTGGTTTTTTCATGTTCAAAATGGGGCTCGGGTGCAGATTACCCATGGGCTAGGCGATTCATTTACAAAGCCTTTTTGGTCAGGGGATAACAGTAAAATCGCGTTTGTTGGGAAAAGTCGGATTGTATATGTAATTTACCTTGCAACAGGACGGATTGCGGCAATTGATCAACTCGGACCGAATGAGGATCTAACATTGGATTGGTCTCCAAATCATCGGACATTGGCTTATACAACGCGAAATCAAATTATGATGTATGATGTTTTGTCACACCGGTCAACAAGTATTTCAGCACCTGGCGCATCTGATGTTCAGTGGTTTCCAAGTGGACGGGAGCTCCTTTTTCAAGGAGTGGATTCTTCAGGCATCCAGCAATTATTCCGTATTGCTACAAATGGATCAGGGAGAAGACAAATTACGAAAAATACAGAGGGACCATTAAATGATGTTTCACTTTCTCCAGATGGAACAATTGCCCTCTATACGACACCGGGAGCGAGTATTTCACTGATTCGTACAGTTGATTTGTCTTCAGGAGAGGTATATGAAATTAAAGGCGGGGAGCAGGCGAAAAATTTCTACCCAACATGGTCACCGAATTCGGGGCAAATTGCCTTTAGTGCAACAGCCTACAATGAAGGAACCGGCTATTATAATGAAATACGTGTTGTCGGAAAAAGCGGTGGAAACGAGCGTGTGCTTACGAAGTCTTCTTGCTATGCAACACCGGTTACATGGTCGCCAGATGGTCGTTCAATTGCCTATTTATCTGGCTGCTCTGAACAGGAATTTGCTACGGAAATGTGGATGGTAGATTTACAGAATCCTTCACCTGTCATGCTCATAAGAGAACCTCTAATTGGGAATCTGAGCTGGTCTTCAGGAAAGACTCTTCCTGCAATCGCGGTTTATACAAATGAAACCTATAGAGTGCAATTCCATTATCCATCGAACTGGCATCAGGTGGAGAAGGAGAGATATGAAGGGGTAGATGGATTTTTTCAAATCTCTGCAATTGGCGGTGGAGATGATATTCATGAAGTGTGCCAGGGAGAGGCATTCCACAAATTAATGCCATATGGCTCAACCCCTCGGGTTTACCAAACAAGAATACGTGGTCAAGAGGCTTGCTTAATTTATCCATCTGCAGACCAACCACCTGAAATGAAACGGCAAGCAGCAGCCATCGTCAGATACCCTGCTCCAGTAAAAATTGAAGGTTCAACCTATAATTACTTCATTTTGTGGGCAGATGAAGCGCATCTAAGCTCAATAGCAAGAACGATTATGTTTCTATGAAAAAAGAGTTGCAACCGCTTTGGTTGCAACTCCTTTACATTTCACGCAGCTGTTTAGACAATGCGCTAATCTCTTCTTCGATTTCTCCAATTTGACGTTCCAATGGTGCGATATTGCCGTTCACAGAATCTAATTTTTCTAGATCATTTTGAAGGCGAACATAGTCTAGTTTTAGCTCGCGTAGTTTGTATTCAATTTCTTTTTTCTCCATTTATAGTCCTCTTTTTCGATTTTTTCCTCATTATAACATGCATTTCCCCGCATTAACGGGCAGTAAGACCCAAATTCAAGATTTTGAGGGAGTAAGAAGATATGTGGAGTCAACTGCCCGTAAAAGCCCGATTGGTTCAACTAACCATCAGTGGGGAAGAACCCCCCTACTGATGGAAGTTTCACTTTATTTCGCTTCGCTTGGTTCAGGAACACGAGATAGAATGATAAAACCAATGATGAACAGGATAACTAAGCTGAATACACCTGTATTTGACTTGCCTGTTATTTGCGCTGTTACACCAACTAATAACGGTCCCATGATTGCCGCGAACTTTCCAAAAATATTATAAAAACCAAAGAACTCATTCGCATTTTGCTTTGGTACAAGCTTTGCAAAATAAGAGCGGCTTAATGCTTGAATTCCGCCTTGGGATGTTGCAACAAGCATGGCGAGGATCCAGAAATCCAGGGTCGTTTTTAAGAAATAAGCATACACACAAACAATAATGTAGACGAAGATTCCTACATAGAGCATCTTTTTACCAGTGAATTTTTGTGCCAATCTTCCGTAAAGGACTGCAAATGGGGCAGCCACAACTTGTGTTACAAAGAGAACGATTAATAGATTTGTAGCACTGATTCCAAGATCTGTTCCGTATGCCGTTGACATCGAAATAACGGTGCCAACACCGTCAATATAAAAGAAATAGGCAACTAAGAACAAGAACACAGCACGGTATTTTTTGATTTCCTTAAAGGTGGTTCCAAGTCGTTTGAAGCTATTTAAGACTGGGTTTGGTTCACGCTCAATGTAGTAGCGCTGATGCACATTTTTAAAGATGGGAATCGAGAACAGTCCCCACCAAACCGCTGTGATAAGAAAGGCAATTTTGCTGGCAACTATTGCTGAAATCGGCAGTATTTCTTTTTGTGCAAGTAATATAATTGCAATTGCAAGTAGAAATGGAATCGTACTACCGATATAGCCGAGCCCATATCCGCGTGCAGAGACGCGGTCCATTTTTTCCTCATCAGTGACATCGATGAGAAAGGCATCATAGAACACATTCGCACCTGTTGCGCCTAGTGCAGCAAACGTATAAACAATTAATAAGAGCAGCCAATTATCACTTGGCATAAAGGCTAATAAAGCAGTAGCCAATACCCCTAAAGCAAAGAAGAATGTGAAAAATTTCTTTTTGTAGCCCTGGTAATCCGCGATTGTTCCTAAAATAGGACCAAGCATCGCTAAAATAAATGTAAAAATGGCAATGGTGTAACCCAGATAAGCCGTCGAATCTGCTGGATCGACGCCCGCATTCGTTGCTGCAGTCTTGTAAAAAATCGGGAAAACAGCTGTTGTAATAATAATTGAATACGCCGAATTGGCCCAATCATAATACATCCAACTCGATTCCTGTTTCGTAAAGCTCCTCATCCCATAACCCCCTTTAAAGTGAACCAGAGGGACGGTTCCACTGGTCCCTTAGCTATTTATTTTTGACTGGAACCAGGAGAACCGTCCCGGTGGTCCCATTATTTAAATGAAACTGAACCAGGAGATCTGTCCCCGTGGCCCCCGTGATCCAATAAATCCTCAACAACACGACCGTCGGTTTCTCCGAGGTCTAGGCCTAATAAACGGGCGAAGGTAGGACCTTCGTCTACTAGGTTCATGGCTGGAATTTCGATGTTTGGTCGAATTCCTTTTCCAGATGCGATGAGCACGGTTGTGTAATTTTCTTTTTCGGGTGAGTAGCCGTGACTTGCGAACGTATAGCGTTTTTCGCGGACATCTTCAGCTTGGATTTCATCAATATACTCACCTTCAAGTTGTTCTTTGAAATAGTAGCCGAGGCGCGCTTCTAGCATCAATGTAGCGTTGTCATCGGCTCCTTTTTGCTTAGTTTCACGACTAGAAAGAATGTGTTCGATTCCGTTGTCCTCATTTTTGCTTAGTTCTGTAAAAAGAGCATTTACCTGTTCTTGTGTTTTTGTATCATTTTTATCTTTGATATAAATATATGCTGAGCCATCACAGCTTTTGCAATAGGCCTTCCAATCTATCACTTTACCTTTATTCACGGAAATAAGTCCTGCTTTTTTTAATAGCACATTCGGCTTAACCGCTTTTGACTCATCTAATGCGCTATGGTCGCCTAATACTATGATGGTTGTTTTTTCAAAGATTCCACTTTCTTTAAGTGCGTTCATCATTCTACCAAGCCTTTCATCATGACGACGAAGGGCAGCCATTGCTTCATCCGAGGAAAAACCATGATAATGACGCTGGGAATCCAAATCGACAAAATGAACAAGCATCAAATTTGGCTTTTTCGTCTTAATCGTTTCGACCGTTGACTCGAGTACAAAATCATCAAGTTCAGGCTGGTTAAGGCCATTTCGTAGATGTCCAAATTTACGATTCATCTCCAATTGATAGAGTGGACTCCCGTTAAATAAGGAAACTAAAATTTGATTATGCCAAGGGCGATTTGCGAAAATCTCCGGCATGTTGTAATCGATATTTGCCTTTGCTGTGACCGGCCATAGAAGAGCGGCTGTCTTCATGCCTGCTTTTTTAGCTTCGTCATATAATGTCGTACTTTTTACATGACGTCTATGCCAATACCAATCCGGTGAAAGTCGTCCTGGCTGAATAAATGTATTGTTCACGATTCCGTGATTCCTTGGAAACTTACCAGTGACAATCGTCGCATGACAGGGATAAGTCACAGAAGGGTAGATCGTTTCAACATTCCGGCAATATGACGCCTGTTCTAATAGCTTCTTAAAATTAGGAAGCTTTTCGATGATGGGGAAATCTAGTGATGATAGACAGTCAAATGAAATAACGAGTAAGTGATCTGTAAGTCGAGACACATGGATCCTCCCCTCCAAAAGTCTTAATCTACTTTTAAATATAACAGAAAATTGGCAACTAAAATATGAAATTAGTGTAAAGGGAAGGGAAAAAAGTATTCATTTCGATGTCGGATGGAATATAATAATGGTTATGTGTTCGATTTATTGCAAAAGGAGAACGTGTCATGTACGAAACAAACACCATTAGAGAAAAAGTAAAATTGATTTTTGTGATGCTGATCCCGATTTTAATTACGCAGCTCAGCATGTTTTCCATGGTCTTTTTTAATACAATTATGACGGGTCGATTTAATTCCGCTGACTTGGCTGGAGTTGCGATTGGTTCTTCAATATGGAATCCCATTTTTACGGGTCTCAGTGCAATTTTACTAGCCGTTTCACCAATCGCTGCCCAAAGATTTGGGGAAAAGAAGGGCAATGAAGTATCGACAGTTGTATCAAGTGGGATTTACTTAAGCTTTATCATTGGTTTAGTGGTTATTTTAGCAGGAGTCATCTTTTTAAATCCGTTGTTAACGATGATGAATTTGCCCGAAAGTGTTCATCAGACTGCATATGATTATTTAGTGGGCTTAAGTTTTGGAATCATTCCGCTATTTATTTTTAATGTCCTGCGCTCATTTATTTATGCATTAGGGATTACGAGAGTAGTCATGATTATTTTATTGGTATCTGTACCCATTAATCTTCTATTAAACTATGTGTTGATTTTTGGGGCATGGAGCTTTCCGGCACTCGGTGGAGGGGGAGCAGGAATTGCAACCTCAATTACGTATTGGGTTATTGTTGTAATTACCGCTTTTATCGTGATTACGAAAGAACCGTTTTCTTCTTATAAGGTCTTCGTGGGGCTTAGAGGGTTTACCTTTAAAGAAAGCATGGAGATTTTAAAAATCGGTATCCCCATGGGGCTATCAACCTTTTTTGAAACAAGTATGTTTGCGGTTGTGACCATTTTAATTAGTAAATACTCAGTCACTACCGTTGCAGCGTATCAATCCGCTTTGAATATTGTTTCGTTCCTCTATATGATTCCGGTGAGCGTTTCGATGGCATTAACGGTTTTAGTTGGGTATGAGGTCGGTGCACACCGCTATAAGGATGCGAAAATATATAGTTGGCTCGGGATTGCCATATCCACAAGCATCGCTCTAGTAACAGGGTTATTTGTTATTTTCTTCCGCTACGAGGTGGCAGGATTGTATTCAACGGAGACAGCAGTCATAGGCTTAACTGCCCAATTCTTGATTTACGCTTTATTCTTCCAGGTGTCAGATGCCATTCAAGCAACAGCACAGGCTGCTCTAAGAGGATACAAGGATGTCAACATCGCGTTCGTAATGACATTGATTGCCTACTGGCTCATCTGCTTACCAGCGGGATGGGGGCTAGCTCACTTCACTGATTTGGGTGCGGCTGGTTACTGGATTGGTTTGTCATTTGGGCTACTCGCTGCAGGAGTCGGGTTATCCGCCAGACTCATCCATATTCAACGCACCCGGTTTTCGGAGGAGAAGATGGTTGGGTGATTTTGGTAGGTGCTTCTGTTCTCAGAGACAACTCGGGTGAACCAACAAGCCGAAATGTCTTTGAGAGCGGATCTCGTGGACAAAATCGAGCGTCGCAACGCATGAGATGTCTCTGAGGCAGGCTC
>NZ_JBALOP010000024.1:8808-15290 GCF_036962685.1 Bacillus sp. JJ1566
CGGACAAAACCAGGCATATATGTGTTTGAAATGTATCTGAGACCAGTCTCGCAGATAAAATCAAGAGTCGCAGTGCGAGATACACACTAAAACTATCAATAATTATCAAAAGGAAGGGGAGACCCTTCTTTTTTTATATTCTCTATACCAAAACTTTACAATTCTTTAACAGTAGCTAAAGAAAATAATCGCAATTTTTCGATAAGATGTAGTAAAAGGCGATGGAGGGGTTAGATGAAGATTACGGTTGCGGGTGCAGGGTATGTGGGACTGGTTACAAGTGTTTGTTTAGCTGAACTTGGCCATGAAGTCATTTGCATTGATATCCAAGCTGAAAAAATTGAAAAGCTGCAGGAAGGGTATTCACCGATTTACGAACCAGAATTGGAACTACTCTTACAGAAAAATTTGATTGAAGGCAGGCTTTATTTTACGACAAATCCACGTTATGCGTACACACATGCTGATGTCATTTTTATCGCAGTCGGAACTCCACAGAATGTGGACGGTACTGCAAATCTTGATTACGTCTTTGACGTTGCCGAAACAATTGCGGTCCATATTGAAAATGATGTGATTATTTGTACAAAAAGCACGGTCCCTGTGGGAACAAATGACAAAATAAAACATTTTATTGTTTCTAAAAAGCTCCCGCAGCTTCGAGTTGAAATCATCTCAAACCCTGAGTTCTTACGAGAAGGATCCGCTGTTTTTGATTTCTTTTACGGGGATCGGATTGTAATTGGAGCAGCAAACGAAGAAAGTGCCGAAGTGCTTGCAAAAATCTATCAACCTCTCAAAATTCCGATCATTAAAACAGATGTTAAAAGTGCAGAAATGATTAAATATGCCTCTAATGCCTTTCTTGCCACAAAGATAAGCTTTGTGAATGAGATAGCTAGAATGTGTGAAAAAGTAGGGGCTAACATTGACGACGTAACGTATGGAATCGGAAAGGATCAACGAATTGGACCGTATTTTTTAAAAGCGGGCCTTGGCTATGGAGGTTCTTGTTTTCCTAAAGATACGAGGGCATTGATGCATACGTCAGGTAGCTTAGGACATCATTTTGAATTACTTGAGGCTGTAATTCAAGTCAATAATCGTCAAAAATCATATCCCGTTATCAAGGCGAAAGAGATTGTGGATTCATTAAAAGGAAAGAAGGTTGCCGTTTTAGGGCTTTCCTTTAAACCGAATACAGATGACATGCGGGAAGCAGCTTCTATCACAGTCATTAGAGAACTACTCCAGGAGGGCGCAAATGTTATAGCATATGACCCTGTAGCTATTCAAAATGCTAAACAGATATTTGGAAATTCCATTGACTATACGGATGAAATTCCAACAGCCATTCAAAGGGCCGACCTTACGATTATTACAACCGAATGGGAGCAAATCAAACAGTTTCCCTTAGACCTATACAGTTTATATATGAGAGAACCGAAAGTAATAGACGGAAGAAATTGCTATCCATTAGAAGAAATACAGAAATATCCATTGGTATATGTTTCGGTTGGGAGACCAACAGTGGTCAATAGGTTAACAAATAAGCTGTAAATGTAAAGAGGGGAGACTTAAATCATGAAGCTTTTACTATCAATCTATCAGGTTGATTGTCGTATCTTTCAAAAAGTAAACCAGCATTATGATAAAAAGTTGCTTCACTTTTTCTTCTCCAGAATCACATTTTTAGGTGGGGCTACTTTTACAATTATTACTTGTCTTGCATTAGCCTTTTTGACGATAAATCAATCAAGGATAACGGCAATTGCAAGTGCGCTTTCCCTTGCGATTAGTCATTTGCCTGTGCATGTAATTAAAAAGCTGTATCCAAGGAAAAGGCCATATTTAATAGTGGAAAAATCAAAGTTCCCATTAAAAGCACTTACTGACCACTCGTTTCCTTCGGGACACACAACGGCCATATTTTCAGTTATTATTCCATTTATTTTGTTTATGCCATACCTTTCAATCGTCCTGCTCCCAATTGGAATTTGTGTTGGACTATCAAGAATTTTTTTAGGGTTACATTATCCTTCTGACGTGATGGCAGGTGGAGTGTTAGGGACAACGGCTGGCATTTTAAGCTATTTTTTTGTACATCAATTAATGGAATCTACCTTAAGGGGGATCTTATGAAAATAGCAATTTTTACGGATACCTATTATCCAGAGGTGAACGGTGTAGCACGTACATTAAAAAGGTTTACTGATTATTTAGAAGAACATAACATTGATGTGAAGGTATTTGCGCCAATGTCAGACTCTAAGGAATACGTATCTAATATACATCGATTTAAAAGCTTGTCCTTTTTTCTATATCCAGAGTGTAGGCTAGCTTTCCCAAATATGTTTCATATTCGTGCTGAGTTAGAAAAATTTGCTCCGGATATTATCCATGTCGCGACACCCTTCAATATTGGATTTTGGGGCAGTTATTATGCTAAGAAGTTAAATATTCCACTAGTAGGCTCTTATCATACTGATTTTGATTACTATCTCCAGTTTTATGATTTGCAATTTTTATCGAATCCCTTATGGTCCTATATGAAGTGGTTTCATCGACCATTTCAAAAGCTATATGTTCCAACCCTTGTGACCAAAGAACAGCTTGAGGAAAAAGGGTTTGCGAACATAGAAATATGGACACACGGGGTTGATTGTGACTTATTTAATCCTTACTATAATCAAGAAGTTGTTCGAGAAAAGCATCAGGTGTCAAAAAAGTTTATGCTGACCTACGTAGGTAGGTTAGCACCAGAAAAAAACGTAGAACTACTAATTAAAACAGCAAAATCATTGCCACCGGAGTGGAATCAACAAATCCAATGGGTAATCGTTGGTGACGGACCGTCACGTAATAAAATGGAGGAAGATGCTCCATCCAATATGATTTTTACTGGATTTTTAAAAGGAACGGATTTAGCAGAGGTGTATGCTGCTTCAGATTTATTTGTCTTTCCATCCGCATCCGAAACCTTTGGAAATGTCATGCTTGAATCAATGGCTAGCGGTACACCGGTTATTGGGGTGAATGCGGGAGGCGTAAGGAATGTTGTACAAGAAGGAATTACCGGCTATTTGTGTGAACCAGGTAATCCAGAGGAAATAACAAATACAATTTTGCATTTACTAGAAAATGACGGGTTTCGCAATCGAATGGGGATGGAAGGTAGGAAATATGCATTGACCCAAAAATGGGATGTCATCTTTGACAACCTTCTTTACAGCTATTCAACATTATTAAAAAATCCGAGCAACCAAAAATATGCATAGAAAAAGGAAGGGGCGCCCCTTCCTTTTTATTATTCGCCAATGAAGTTCACAAACTCGCTCCCAGTTAACTCAAGGTTTTTCGGAACTCGGACGATGAGAAACTCATAATTAAGAGGCTTTTCATCGTCAAACCTTCTATCAAACTCATCCGTAATCCCACCACCTTTAAATTGGGAAATCACAAAATCATTATGAAAGCTATAGAGTTTTACCTCATAGTTCATCGGAGGATACGTCATCAAGTAATTTCCCTCGATTGAAACTGCAGGCAACGGGATTTCCTTATAAAAATCGTACCCATTGAAATTTGTATTTGCTACATAATAGATAACCTCAATCGTTTGGTCATCATTAGCTTTACGGTCATATAAAGTAGTCATGTTATTGTTTTCCATGTGTTGAATATTAAGTTTGTCTTGATCAAATGGAATATTCCATCTTTCTTTTTCTTTTATCGCATCAACATCTTCAATTTTCCCCTGTTCAATTGCCTGAAAAATTTGGTCAAAGGTCAAATTCTGATTATTACTCTCATATGAATGAAGGCTAGATTTAGGGATGCAATAATAAACAATCACAGACACTGTTAAAATGATAAAATACGTTCCAAGTAATAATTTTGTGCTTTTAACACCGGTATATTTTTTACCAAAAAATACAGAAAGTAAAACGAGAGCAATGATGAACAAAATGATAATGGGAAGTAATAAAGTACCGATTACAGACATTATTTTCGAACCTCCAATCGGTTTGTTGCAGCAATTACAATCCACACCAACGCGGCAACAGTGATTACAACTTTGATTGTAAAGACAAGAATGGATGTTTCAGTGGTAAAAAAAGTAATCGAACTAATCGTATCAAATGATCTTACTTCGTAAATAGCCCACCCAACTAATAGCGCAGGAAGTACAAAACCCAATAACTTATTCACCTGTGTAAACATGCCGATGAGATATCCAAGCGTCACAAACAAAATCAAGTATAAGGCACCAGTATAAATTCCTACAATCAAGTCTGGGAAGGGGAGGAAAAAATGATTTCCTACAAATTTATTTCCGCCCTCTTTTAAAAAAAGGATAACCCTTAACAAAATCCCTGTAAAAGTCGAGGTGATACTGGCAATGAACGAATAGATAATCATCATTCCAATTGTTGAAAGATGGCTGCTCGTTCTGTTTGTCACAAATGAAAAATCGATATAATGATAGGGTTTTGTAGTTAAAGTGATTGAAGTAATAAATGCCCAAAAGGCGGTAAAAATAAAAATCATGCTGCCAGAGTAAGTGGAAATCGATATGTTTCCACCAAGCCCCATCTGCCCAACCCCGTTAAAAGAAAACAAAAGCGCAATCGCCTGGACAGTTACAAGGCTTGAAAACGTACCATAATATGCCCGAACTTTAAAAAACAATTGCTTTTTTACAACATCAAGTAAACTAGCATTAGTTAAAGACATCATTGATACCCCCTTTATTCTTTGCAGTGAGATACACACAAAGGTCTTCTGTTGCTACTGGTGATAGTTCGATCCCAAGCTTCTTTGCTTCCTGCCATGTTGCTTCTGGATAATTACTTTTGACCGCCGAATAAGTGTAATCATTGCCGATGTCTTCAACATAAATGACCTCCATGCCCTTCGTAACTTGTTCGATGAGGTTTGTTTTACCGCGAAGCCCGACTGCATACTCCTTCAAATCGTCAATTGGTTGATGGAGTGCAACACGACCATTCCGGACGAGGAGAACATTTTCTAGAATGCTATCGATCTCGTTTAGAAGGTGACTTGAAAAGAGAATGGTTCTAGGATGTGCGATGTAATCTTTCAATAATGCTTTGTAAAAATCCTTTCGAATCGCCGCATCCATTCCGGTTGTAGGTTCATCAAAGATTGTAATCGGGCAGCGGGATGAGAGACCGATAATCATATTAAAGGTACTTTTCATTCCTTTTGAAAGATGGTGATGAAGCTGCTTCGGATTTAAATCGAAATAATCGAAAAGTCGTTTTGCTAAGTCACCATCCCATTTGGGATAAAAGCTTGCACTTGCATTTAAGATTTCAGCTAAATTTAACCAAGGTGGAAAGGCCATATTGTCATCCACAAAAATGAGATTAGAAGAAACTTTTAAATTATTAAAAGGGTTTTCTGAAAAAACAAGAACCTCACCGGTTGAAGCTGGGTAAAATCCAGCAATTATTTTCAAAAGGGTTGTTTTTCCTGCACCATTTCTTCCAATGACTCCAGTGATTGTATTTGGCTCGATTGTAAAAGTAAGTTGATCAAGAGCTTTTATACCACCGTAATGCTTTGAAACGTTTTGAACCCCAATTGCATTCACTATTGATTCCCCCTTTGCCGATCTTTTTCAGCTTTAATCATATTGAGCAATTCTGTTTCACTAACCCCTAACCGCTCTGCTTCCAGAACTAATTCATAAACGAGATTTTTCATTGTTTGACTTTTCCTTTTCTCTAAAATAAATTGTTTGGCATCCGGAGTCACAAACATGCCAAGGCCACGCTTTTTATATAGGATATTTTCGTCTGCTAGGAGATTCAGCCCCTTTGCAGCAGTAGCAGGATTAATATTGAACATCTCCGCGAGCTGATACTGTGAAAACACCTTATGATCTTCTGGGATAGCTCCACTTAAAATTTCGGTTTCAATCCATTCTGAAATCTGGACATATATAGGCTTTGCGCCATCCTGCTTAAACTTCATACAAACACCTCCTTAGGTGATCATGTACATTAGTGCATTAGTGATATAATGTACTATACTACATCCTATGATGAATTTCCAGATAATTTACTATAATTTTGAAAAATTGATTATAATTAAGGTAGAGACATGAAGTGGACGGCAGACGGTAAGGTGCTTTTTCGCAAAAAATACGCCTCAAGTCTTAGATTCTTGTAATTTCTAGGTCCATAGTTTGAATAAATATCTTATAGTATAGTTAAGGTGAGGAAGAACTAGATTGCTGAATGGGAAAAAGTTGCAGTAGTGCTGGAGAAATCCGCTTCATCCTGGGGATGAAAGGGAAAACGCTGTATTAACTCTGTGGAAATCCTCTTCATCGAGGTGATGAAGAGCAAAACGCTTCATTAACGCTGCGGAAATCCAGTTCATCAAGCGTATGAAGACCCGAACGCAGCGAAAGTGCCGCCGAAAAGTCCTTCATCAAGCGTATGAAGACC
>NZ_JBALOP010000024.1:15420-33138 GCF_036962685.1 Bacillus sp. JJ1566
ATGAAGACCGAACCCAACGCACAAAACGAAGTTTAATCATTCATCAGCAAACTTCAGAAGGGTGGGAGACGCAGTAAAGCACCACCAATTTTTCCCTCGAAAGTTTTTGAAACCAACGTTCGTGTTGGTCCGTATATAATAATATGACGCAAATGTTAGGAGTCGATGGTATGAATTCGTTTCTCGCTTTTATTGTTAAATCGTTTATTTCAGTGCCGACAACGGCTACTGTTTGGTTAGTCAGCTTTTTTGCCTTTGATCAAACTTTCCTACTTTCGTCTGGATATGCTTTATTAGGCGGCGGGATTGCCTATTTTGGTACGTCAGCCATTATAAAACAAACCTTTTTACGAAAACATCGGCTAACGAGGAAGGAATATCAATATATTGAGAGAAATCTTAAAGAAGCAAGGAAAAAACTTGCTCGACTAAATAAATCCCTTTTTACCGTTCGTCACATCCCGTCATTAAAACAAAGAGTCGATCTGCATCGTGTTACAAAGAAAATTTATCGCTTGACGAAGAGTGAACCGAGACGCTTCTACCGAGCGGAGCGATTCTATTTTTCGCATCTTGATTCAGTAGTGGAGTTAACTGAGAAATATGCTTTTCTTTCATCCCAACCGAAGAAAAATAGCGAACTTGAGCGGTCATTGCATGAAACACGCAGGGTCCTTGAAGAATTAACGAACACGATTGAGAAGGATTTACACAAAATGCTCTCGAATGATATAGAAGACCTACATTTCGAAATTGATGTAGCAAAGAACTCGAATAAACAAGCAACTGATTCTAAATTCATTGATCAAAACAGGAGGTAAATGAGCATGAGTGAACAACAAACTCCGAAATATGAGTCGACAAATTTAATGGATGAATTACTTGCAAATCCATTTAATGAGAAAAAAGATGAGCAGGCAAATCCAATTATTCTTACTCAAGAGGAAGATAAGAAGCCTATTCGATTAGTAGATGTGCTGCCTGAAGAAAATAAGGAAAAAGCACTCCAGCTTGCGAAACAAATTGACCCTACGAATCACCAAGCGATGATTTCGTATGGAACACCAGCGCAAAACAAGCTGCTTTCATTTTCAAACACCATGCTTGAGCATGTTCAAAAGAATGATATCGGTGAAGTTGGGCAAATCATATCGGACCTCATGAAGCGTCTTGATGACATGAAGCCTGAGGAATTGAGTCCTGAAAAACGATCTGTCATTTCACGGATTTTTGGAAAAGTTTCTAATTCCGTTCAAGAGGTGCTATCAAAATACCAAAAAACAGGGGCACAAATTGACCGAATCAGTGTGAAGCTGGACCGAAGTAAAAATGTTCTTTTATCCGACATTGCGATTCTAGAAAAGCTTTACGACAACAATAAAGATTATTTTGATGCGTTAAACGTTTACATTGCCGCGGGTGAACTGAAACTTGAAGAGATGCATAAGCAAGTCATTCCAGAATTAAAGAAACAAGCGGAAACAACAAATGATCAAATGAAGGTGCAAGAAGTAAATGACATGGTTCAGTTTGCGGACCGCCTCGAAAAACGTGTTCATGACCTCAAGCTAAGCCGTGAAATTACGATTCAAAGTGCGCCGCAAATTCGTCTTATCCAAAACACAAACCAGGCACTTGTGGAAAAAATTCAAAGCTCAATCATGACAGCAATTCCGTTATGGAAAAACCAAGTGGCAATTGCGTTAACCTTAATCAGACAGCGTAATGCGGTAGAAGCACAAAAACAAGTTTCAAAAACGACAAATGAGCTTTTATTGAAGAATGCTGAAATGCTAAAGAGCAATACACTTGAAACTGCGAGAGAAAATGAGCGTGGCCTAGTCGATGTAGAAACATTGAAGAGAACTAAGGAAAATCTCATTTCGACTTTAGAGGAAACGTTACGCATCCAGGAAGAAGGCCGAAATAAGCGACGCCAAGCAGAGCTTGAGCTTGCTTCGATGGAAACTGAGTTACGTCAAAAACTATTAGATATTAGAACTGACTGAATAGCAATAGGATAGACCGAATTCCCGGTATCTATCCTTTTCTTTTTTTACAGTCAGAATAATTGTGGTAAGAATAACGAGATTTGCGGGACAAATGCTACAACTATCGCTAGGAAATTAAAAAATGGTTTCCTTGGCTGGAAACCATTTTTGAGTTGACCATATGGTGTTACCAATTCATTTTTCTCTTCTACGTAAAGAAGATAAACAATTTCTATTCACTGTCTCAGTATATGTAAAAACATATTAGAAATAGAGATTGATTGTTTTTTCTTCTAGAAATAATGACTTAAAATAATATATTGTATACCTAAAACAATGAAAGCCCTACCTCTCTTTCATCCTTACGGATCCTTGTCCGTGCCAGTGTGAATCAGGATTGTAAAAATCAATTGACTATTTTATCGAGTTATTTGATCAAATTTCAAAACGTTCGTAAAAGAAATTAAAATAATAAAAATGGATTAGATTGTTGAAATAACAAAAGAAGTTAAAGCTCTAAAGGTGGGTTGAAGTAGTTGTAGGTCTATTAAAAGATTTACTTTTAATAAAAAACATATTCCCAAAAAACAGGAAATTCTTGGGAGGTGATATACATAATCTTAACCGAAACTTTTTATTTGACTTTCAGTAATCCCTTTAATTAATCCCAGTTCACCAATCAAAAAATCATGTGCGTTATCTAACATTTTTTTTTCGCTTGTGTTAAGTGCTTTTTCTTTCTTCATGCGTCTTAAATCACGTACAACTTCAGCACATTCTAGTATTTTACCCGTTTTTATTTTGTCCGTGTTCACTTTATACCTTTGTTTCCACGGCAGTACTCTATCTGATTCTCCATGGTGAAAAATGTGTATGATGTGTTTTAATGCAATTATGTCAGTAACAGGGCGTATACCTGAACTCAATATTTTACCTGTAGGAATCATGACTTGCATATTACCGATGAACATTTTTATGACATAATACTGTTGTTTTTCTCCTGAAATTTCCTTTTCTTCTATGGCTTTAATTATACCTGCCCCGTGCATTGGATAAACAATGTTATCGCCAATTTGAAACAAATAATCCACCTCCATATATGGTAACCTTCTTAACCTTAACACATAAGTAATTTTTTATCAAATTTTTAATAATATCATAAATTTATTTATGGTGTCAACTACTTTTATTTGAAAAACAGAAAAAATAAATACAATTAGAATCGTATCGGGTTACTACTAAAGGGAAGGTTAATTTTCCCGCGTATATTCTGCAAGCTATACGAATTCATATTCTTAATCTATATAAAACCTTTTTGCCCAAATAACACAAAAAGCGATTGCCTTGTTCAGCAATCGCTACCCTTTATCTAATATTTCAATACTATTGCTCTAAGAAAGGTAAAAGCAGTGTTATTTCTTGTGAAATACACTGCTTTTATACTTGTTTATATATGATTCTCCACATTATTTGAATGACTTATTACTAAGCAAGTACCCTTTTTATTCAAACTTTTTTATGAAGCTTTCATTTCCACCTCTTCAACGAATTTTGAGTTTTTGCTAAATTGACTTAATACAAGCCCTAATGCTGTTCCAATTAGAGAGGGAACAATCCACTCTAAACCAGCAGAAGCGAGTGGCAGCATATTTTTCACATCTTGAACAGGTCCAAGATCAAGGCCAAATGCATTTAATCCACTAATTAGTGCAAATACACCTGTGAATAACATCGCTGAACCATACACAGCTTTTACATGTTTAAAGTAGCGGCTAAAGAAGGTTAATACCACTAACACAATTAGGAGTGGGTAAGTCATCACTAAGAATGGTACCGAAACTTTTAAAATCTGTGCCAATCCAAGGTTTGAAAGGGTAAACCCAACTAATGTCACAATAAGCACAACCGTTTTATAGCTTGCCTTTGGAATTAAGTTTGAAAAATACTGGCCACAAGCGGTTGTTAGTCCAACAACGGTAGTGAAACAAGCTAATGTAAAAATCAAGCCTAGAAGTAGCGTTCCGCTTTGTCCGAATAAAAGCGTTGCTGCTGAAGATAAAATTTGTGTACCATCTGCAAACGTACCGTGACCTGCCATCTTTGCACCAATTAATCCAATTCCAACATAAATCGCGGATAGAAGGATCCCGGCAATGATTCCAGCCTTAAATGTATACCTTGTTAACTGTGAACGATTTTCGATGCCCTTTTTTTGAATTGAATTTAAGATTACAATTCCGAACGCTAATGAGGCAAGAGCGTCCATCGTGTTGTAGCCTTCTAGAAACCCTGTGAAAAACGCACCTGTTTGATAGCCTTCTGATGGACTAAGGAACGGTGTATCAATCTTAAATAATCCAACAGCAATTAAAATTACAATTGCAACTACCAAGGTTGGGGCAATGAAGCGGCCCATATATTGTTCCATTTTGCTAGGGTTTAAGCTGATAAAATAAACAATTCCAAAGAAAACGACTGAGAAAAGCAATAGGATTAAAGCTGTATTTGTTGACTCAGGTAAAAATGGGGTGATTCCCATTTCGAACGCAACGTTGGCGTTTCTTGGAATTGCAAGAAATGGTCCGATACATAGATAAACAGCTACCATAAAAGCTGTGCTAAATACAGGGTGAACTCGATCGCCCATTGCCTGAGCACCACCTTTAACAAGGGAAACAGCAAAGATAACAAGAACAGGTAAACCGACTCCTGTTACGATAAATCCAAGCATACCAGTCCAAAAGTTTGTACCAGCGCCAGCTCCTAAAAACGGTGGAAAAATTAAATTGCCAGCACCAAAGAACATTGAAAATAACATAAAACCGATAAATAAAGTGTCTAATTTCTTCATGGGAATTACTCTCCTTATATAGTATTTTGGGACAGAGGGACAGGTCCCTTGTCCCAACAAAATCAAAAAACCCCGCCCCTAAAAATAGGGACGAGGTTAACTCGCGATACCACCCAGATTCCGCAGCCAAAAAAGACCACGACGCTCACTAACGTACCAACATACGTCTTCCTTGTAACGGCGGATTCCCGTCAAAGCTTACTTTTTTCGGCTTTGCATCTCTGAGATGATTTTCGGATGGCTCTGAACATCGACTTTCAGCAACTGTCGACTCTCTGGGGAACAGGATTCCAATCGTACTCTTTCTCGTCATGGATTTTTAATATATTGGTATAGTAACAGAGAGTAGCGAGGAGGTCAATAAGTTTTTTGATATTTTTTATAATTGGGACGGAGGGACAGGTCCATTGACCCTGTAAAAAATATGGTAGGACGATGAACCTGTCCCCATTACGCATTATACTAATTCATTTTCAATCCCTTTTTTACATGCAAGGACATTTTCAATAATTTGGTTAATAAATTCATCGGTTATGCGGTATTTCGGAACACTGACACTAAATGCGCCATAGTTTTTTCCTTCGACTGTGATACTTGCCCCTACACAGAATATATCTGCCTCATGTTCCTCATTGTCAAAAGCAAACCCTCTTTTGCGGATTTCTTTGATTTCCTTCATAAACCCTTCTTTTGTAGTGATCGTTTTTTCGGTTTTCTTTTCTAAGGTATGATTGTTTAAATAATCTTCAATTTGTTCGTCTGTTTGGTCGGCTAGGATTGATTTTCCCATTGCAGAACAATAAAGCGGGATTGCTCTTCCGACACGAGAATATAATGAGACTGGATTGAAGCTTTCAAGTTTGGCTATATATACGATGCTCGATTGGTCAAGGATGCCCATATGAACGGTTTCGGTTGTATGTTCCCTTAGTTTTTCCAAATAGGGCTGTGCAAGGTCTTTTATTTCGGTTTGGTTTAATGCTTTGTTGGCGTATTTGATAATGCTCCTACCTAAGCGAAACTTTTTTGTTTCCTCGTCCTTTTGCACATACCCAATCAATTGGAGAGTATCTAAAATTTTTAATGCTGTAGGGCTAGTTAATTCAGTTTCTTTCGCTATTTGCTGAAGGCTTTGAGGCTTGTCTGTAGTGGACAGGTATTTTAAGATACTGTCGGCTTTTATCAAGACGGTGCCATATGGTTGCTTCTTTTCTGCCAAGGTAATCACTCACTTTTTACTCAATTCTTAAAAATTATTAATCTATCTGTTGAAATCCCTTTCATGGTTATATATAATAGCCTTATAAGTTTCCATATAATAAATTTAATTTCCAAATAGGAAATAGTCAAGAGATTTTGGAGGAAACCATGAAAAAAATAAACATACTCTCAAAAATCGCGGATTGCGGCGTTGTCGCTGTTGTCCGAGCCGACTCAAAGGAAGAAGCAGTTAAAATCTCAGAAAGCTGTGTGGAGGGTGGAATCAATGGAATCGAGGTGACCTTTACAGTAGAAGGTGCTGACGAGGTAATTAAGGAATTAGCCTCCATCTACAAAAATAGTGACGTTGTCATCGGAGCTGGAACGGTTTTAGATTCAACAACTGCACGAATTGCTATATTAGCGGGAGCACAATTTGTCGTGAGCCCAAGCTTTGATGAGGAAACTGCTAAACTATGTAACTTGTATCAGATTCCATACATGCCAGGATGCATGACCATTACTGAAATGAAGCGTGCCCTTGAATCTGGTGCTGATATTATCAAGCTCTTCCCGGGGAATGCCTTTGGACCGGATTTTGTGAAAGCGGTTAAAGCCCCACTCCCACAGGTGAACATCATGCCGACAGGTGGAGTAAGCCTTGATAATATTGATCAATGGATTAAAAATGGATGTGTAGCTGTTGGTGTAGGCGGGAATCTAGTTGCCCCTGCGAAAACAGGTGATTACGCGAAAATCACAGAATATGCAGCCCAATATGTTGCTAAAGTTAAAGAAGCAAGAGGGGCGTAAATCATGAAAAAGATTGTTGTATTTGGTGAACCCTTACTTCGCTTATCCACAAACTTAGGAGAACGCCTTTTTCAAACCAATCAGCTAAACATAAATTACGGTGGAGCTGAAGCAAATGTGGGAGCATCTCTTTCACGTTTTGGCTATGAGGTCTATTTTGTTGGGAAAGTACCAGACAATCCATTCGGTCATGCATATGAACGCCATTTACGCTCATTTGGCATTCGAACCGATTACCTCTTAAAAGGTGGAGAGCGCATCGGTACGTACTACCTGGAAACAGGAGTAGGTGAGAGAAGTGCACAGGTCACATATGACCGAAAAGGCTCGAGCTTTGCTCAGTTGTCCAAGGATGAAGTTTATTTTGCTGAAATTTTACAAGGTGCTGATTTATTTCATGTATCAGGGATTACCCCGGCATTATCAGAAGCCTTACAGGAATTAACCTTACAAGGTTTAAAGGTTGCGAAAGAATTAGGTGTTACAACAAGCTTTGATTTTAATTACAGAGCAAAGTTATGGAGTCTTGAAGAAGCTTCAGCTGGGATCAAACCATTTTTACCATATGTTGATTTTTGCTCATGTGGAGAATTGGATGCGCTTAACTTGTTGGGAATTGAGGAAGCAGATGCGACCTTGGATCATTCTCAGAAACTTGCTTTTTATTATAAAAAGATTACAGAAATGTATCCGAATATCAAATACTTATATTCTACGTTTAGAGAAGTGATTTCTGCTTCACACAATCGTTTGCAAGGTAATGTATTTGTTAACGGGGAGTTGTATCAATCAAGGGTACATGACATTACTCAAATTGTTGACAGGGTTGGGGGCGGAGACGCCTTTGCTTCAGGAATTCTTTTTGGAATTTTGGAAGGACACGACGAGCCCGAGCAAATTGTCACCTTTGCTACTGCAGCTTCTGCATTAAAGCATACTGTTCATGGAGATAGCAATATCTTTTCGGAAGAGGATATCAGAGCATTTGCTAAAAATGCCCCTGGTAAAATCGTCCGCTAAAGCTATTCAAATATAAAAAAATTTACTTTTAGGAGGAATATGATAATGGAAACACGTTATGCAAACCATCCGGAGGAAATTAAACGATTTAATACTGATGAATTAAGAAAGCAATTTTTAGTGGAAACAATTTTTGAGCCTGGACACGTACATTTAACATACACACATAATGACCGCATGATCTTTGGGGGAGTTACTCCAACTGACAAAGAATTAACAATTAAACTGGATAAAGAATTAGGTGTTGAGTACTTTTTAGAGCGCCGTGAATTAGGAATTATTAACATCGGCGGCGAAGGTATGGTCATCCTTGATGGAGAAGAGTACAACATGGTTCGTCAAGATGGACTATATGTTGGTAAAGGAACGAAGGAAGTATTATTCCGTTCAAAGGATCCGAACAATCCTGCAAAATTTTATATCAATTCAGCACCAGCACACCACAAGTATCCAACTGTAAAAATTGATATCAATGAAATTACACCATTAGAGGCAGGCGAGCCTGGAACACTAAATGAGCGCAAAATCTATCAATATGTACATCCGAATGTATGTGAAAGCTGCCAGCTGCAAATGGGTCTGACGATGCTTTCTCCTGGAAGCGTTTGGAACACAATGCCATGTCATACACATGAGCGCCGAATGGAAGTATACCTATACTTTGATATGGAGCCTGAAACTCGTGTATTCCACTTTATGGGTCAACCAGATGAAACAAGACATCTTGTAATGAAAAATGAGCAGGCTGCAATTTCACCTAGCTGGTCAATCCATACTGGTACGGCAACAAGCAACTATACATTCATTTGGGGTATGTGTGGAGAAAACATCACTTACACTGACATGGATGTTGTACCTATGGAAGATCTACGATAATCGAAATTGGGGGACATAGAAATGACAACACAATTATCTGATTTCTCATTGGACTTTTTCTCACTACAAGGGAAGGTTGCAATCGTAACTGGTGGGGCTACTGGACTAGGCCAAGGCTTTGCGGTTGCATTAGCAAAGGCTGGAGCTGATCTTTTTATTACTACACATGGCACTAGCTGGGACGAAACAAGGGAATTAATTGAAAAAGAAGGTCGTCGTGTCGAATTTTTCCAAACAGACTTATCTAAGCGTGAAAATGCAAAAGAAGTAGTAGCGGCATGTGTAAAAGCATATGGAAAAGTGGACATTTTAGTAAATAACGCAGGAACAATCCGTCGATCTCCAATTCTAGAGTACAAAGAAGAGGATTGGGATGCGGTCATCGACCTTAACTTAAACTCACTATACTTTTTAAGCCAAGAGGCTGCAAAGGTGATGGTAGAGCAAAAGAGCGGAAAAATTATCAATATCGCATCCATGCTCTCATTCCAAGGCGGGAAATTCGTTCCTCCATATACAGCGAGTAAGCATGCAGTTCATGGACTTACCAAGTCATTTGCCAACGAACTTGCTGAATACGGGATCCAAACAAATGCAATCGCACCTGGATATGTAGCAACAAATAACACGGTACAAATCCGTGCAGATGAAAAACGCAATGCAGAAATCCTATCACGTATTCCTGCAGCACGCTGGGCAACTCCTGCTGACCTAATGGGAACAGTCGTATTCCTAGCAAGTAGCGCATCAAATTACGTGAATGGCCACACACTCGCTGTTGATGGTGGATGGTTGGCAAGATAATTCAAAAAAGCTGAATCGCTTTAAAATGCGATTCAGCTTTTTTGTGGTTAAAAGTCCTGGGTCGGAGGAGAAGATTACGCATTTCCACCAAATATTAACAAGTTTATTTATTTTTGTATTGCATAACGTAACAGTGTTATGTTACATTGTTTTTATAGAAAGGAGCCGTTTAGAAATGAGTGAAGAGTTATTATCGAAAAAAGACTTACTTGAAGTAACTGGCATTTCGTATGGGCAGCTCTACAGATGGAAGCGAAAAGACTTGATTCCTGAGGAATGGTTTATTCGAAAATCAACATTTACGGGGCAGGAAACCTTTTTCCCGAAAGAAAGGATCTTAGAGCGAATTGATCGGATTCAAAAAATGAAGGAAAATCTATCCCTTGATGAAATGGCAGAAATGTTCTCACCAAGTGTTGGTGAAATGAACCTCACTAAAATGGAACTGGTGAAACGAGGCCTCGCTTCTGAAACCACTATCAATCTCTACTTAGAACAGTTTAAAGACAGCCCAGAAGAGTTTCAGTTTAAAGGAATCTTAACGGTCTATATGGTTGAAAGGCTTCTGCAATCAGGAGATATCAGTCTTGAAGAAGCAAAAATGGTCATTCAAGTTTCAAACGATTATTTTGCGAAAGATAAGCAAAGCTACGGGGAATTAGTGTTCATCCGAAAGCATGGAGTTTCAACATGTTTTATCGTGCAAAGTACTGCTGATTTAGTGATTGAAAAAGGAACAAAGTTAATTGTCAAGTTAGCCTTTGCGAATGAAATCGAAGAACTGCGAACTAAACTAATTTAAATTGGAGGTTTAAGTATGGTGAGTGTTGAAAATCACGGAAATTTAATCATTAACGGAATGGGGTCTTCCGGCGGTGGCAGCTTCAATAAAGTATTAATTAACGGCAAAGGTAATGTGCAAGGGAACGTGGAATGTAATGATTTTACAATTAATGGGTCTGGTATCGTTACAGGAAATATTAGAGGAAATGAAGGAAAAATAAGCGGAACCGGAAACATTGAAGGCTCCATCGAATTTGACCGTTTCACAATTGAAGGAACGGGTGGGATTGATGGTGATGCTACCGTAAATAAAATGAAAATTTCAGGCAAAGGGAAAATCGGCGGCAGCTTAAAAGGGGAAGAAATAAGAATTAGAGGAAAAGCGACAATAGAAGGAGATTGCGAGGCTGAGGAATTTAAGGGCGAAGGTGGTTTTGTAATCGGAGGCTTATTAAACGCAGACGTAATCGATATCTCCATTGCTGGTGAATGCCGCGCTGAAGAAATAGGCGGCCGAATCATTAAGGTCAGGAAAGGTATTTTTAGTTTCCTAAATAATCTTTTCAAATCTGTCTATCCAGTCTCCTTGACAACAGAAATCATCGAGGCAGATGAAATTGATATCGAATATACAAACGCTAAAGTGGTTCGAGGAAATAACGTTATTATTGGGCCAAACTGCGAGATTGAGGTTGTAGAGTACAAAGGAACTTTCTCACAAGACCCTTCTGCAAAAGTAAAAGAAGCAATAAAATTATAATAGAACAATGTTTTGTTAATGTCTTTCATCATGCGTGAAGGGCATTTTTTATTGTAGTATTTTTGCACTTTACTTAAAAGATAGTTAGAATAAAAACTAGTCAATTTAACTTTATTCAGTCGAATTCAATTTTCCACTTAATAAAGTTAAAGCCTCCGGCGGATGCCACAGATTTTCAAAGGTAACTTTTCGAGCATAGGATCAAAGACTAAGAACGCCACCTCCTGTGGCAACGTCTTTTTGACCCACCTCGTGTGGACCTAAAAATCTGGGCGCAAATACGGCAAGGCGTATTTGATAGTGAACTGAACAAGGAAGGTACAAAACAATGTCAAAATGGTCTCAATTAGAAGAAATGAAACCTTTTATACAGGAAGTCTGGCAGGAGTCTGGATTTGAAGCGCCAACTGGAATTCAAGAAAAAGCGATTCCCGCAATACTTGAGGGGAAAGACGTCGTTTGCGAATCTCCGACTGGAACAGGGAAAACTCTATCCTACTTACTTCCTGCAATCCAAAAGCTTGATGAAACAAAGAATGGAATCCAGATTGTGGTCCTTGCTCCATCCCGTGAGCTCGTCATGCAGATTTCAGATGAGGTAAAAAAGTGGACGAGAGGCACAAATATCGTAAGCGCGTCTTTCATTGGCGGTGCAAATATTAAAAAACAAGTCGAGAAGCTGAAAGAACGTCCGCAAATTGTAATTGGAACAACAGGCCGTATTGTTGAACTAATTAAATTGAAAAAATTGAAAATGCACGAGGTTACTACCGTGATTGTTGATGAAGCAGATCAGCTCGTTTCAAATGAGCATTTATCTAATGTCCAGAGCATTATAAAATCAACATTAAGGGATCGCCAAATCCTATTTTTCTCAGCGACCATCTCTGCGCAAACTGAAAAGATTGCGAAATCCTTGATGAACAACGCGGAGACAATACGAGTGCAGCAAACTCTCAGTCAGGAGAACACGTCACACATCTACTTCCTATGTGAACAGCGCGATAAAATCGATGTGCTTCGCAAAATTATGTTTACCGAGCCAGACAAGGCAATTGCTTTTATAAAAAGTCTTGATAAGGTGGAAGAAATTGAAGCGAAATTAACCTATAATCACATCGATGTTGCGGTCCTTGCGGGAGAAGCGAAAAAACAAGAACGTCAGCAATCGATGAAAAATTTCCGGGCCGGAAAAATTCCATTATTGCTAACAACTGATGTAGCCGCAAGGGGTCTTGATATTCAGGATGTCACCTATGTAATTCATTTTGATTTTCCGAAAACAACAGAACAATATGTTCACCGCTCAGGTCGAACAGGTCGGATGGGGAAAAAAGGTGTAGTCATCTCCATCGTCAACGCTCGCGAGGAAAGCTTCCTCAAAAAAATGGGGCATGAACTTGGGATTTCATTCAGTAAAAAGGACTTTTACAAAGGTGAAATCGTGGACGCTCGCGAGGAAAGAAAAGTATCACCAAAACCCCGAAAATCACCAAATAAAAATAACAGAAAATCATAACCGAATCGAACAAGCCATCCTAATCAGGATGGTTTTTTTAGGCCCACATGATGTTATGAAGTTGTCACAGGATGTCTGGGTTCCTTAAATTAACTTTTCCTGCTGCGCTTTTATTGCCGCCTGGAAACGGTCCTTCACGTCTAATTTATGATAAATATTGGAAATGTAATTTTTAACGGTACCTTCTGATAAAAATAACTTTTGCGCGATAAGTTTGTTACTAAGCCCCAAAGCGAGGCATTCAAGAACCTCTTCTTCACGCTCTGTTAAATTGTATCTTGTCGTGTTCTCTTGTGTACTAGCGCCTTCGTTGCTGTTAATTTGTTGGACGAGAAGCTTTGCTAAATCTTGCGGAAGCAGTGTGCCGCCCTTATGAATCAGTTTTATGCCGGAAAGCAAATCCTTTGGATGTATCGCTTTTAACAAATAGCCTTCAGCACCTATCTTTAAAGCATCAATAACATGATTCACCTCTTGGAAGGTGGTTAAGATAATAATTTTGATATTTGGCCAACGCTGCTTGATTATTTTGGTAGCAGAAATACCGTTCATTTCAGGCATATTAATATCCATAAGAATGATTGTTGGGTTATGCTGCTCGCAAAGGTCAATCGCCTCAATCCCATTTTGCGCCAATCCAACAATTTCAATTTCAGGATCCATCCCCAACACTATCGATAGGCTTTCACGAATTAGCTCCTGGTCATCCACAAGTAGGAGTTTAATCATACTCATTTAGACTACCTCCTTTATAGGTACTGTAATTGTTAACTTAACTCCCCGGTGTTTTCCATTTGTAATCGTAAGATCCCCATGTAATTCTCCTATACGTTCCTTCATTGCTGTTAAACCAAATCCGGGATTGATCGTCTCGATTGGGGCACCGTTGTTTTCAACAGATAAAGTAATGCCGGTATGTGAAATTAGAAAATGAATGACAATCTTTGTTGCTGCACCATGCCTTTTTGCATTAGTAAGTGATTCCTGTAAACAGCGAATAAAAACAAGCTTAACTGAACTTGAAACCGGATATTCGGTTCCATGCTTATGGAACTGAACATCAGTATCGGTATTCTCTTTGAAATCAACAGCGATTTGTTCTAATAAAATTGATAACATCTCTTCATTTTCAGAGGGGGCAATTTCATGGATATGCTTTCTAATATCCTGTAGGCCCTTACGTGAAACGTTAGCTAATAATTCAACTCTTTCTTTTGCTTTCTCAATATCCGTTTCAAGTAAGTAAGAAACTGCATCAAGACCTACTGTGACAGAAGTAAAATGATGCCCGATGGTGTCATGAAGCTCTTTTGCAAGTCGATTCCGTTCCTTGAGCAGAGTGACTTTTTCAATTTGCCCAGCATATTGCTGCAGCACCCTATTCTGCTCTTGAATCAACCGAAATTGCTTATTATTTTCCTCAATGATTCGGTCTGTTCTACGTTGTGATTGGATGACATAATTGAAGCAAATACCGAAGCCTAAAAAAATAAAGATATCAAAGTATTGTAGCAAATAAGAAACAATATCCAGTGACCATAGCCGCGGCATTGGGAAGATAATTAGAAATATTGGTAATACCCATTTAACAGTCTTCTTTGTAGCTAGGTAGCCAATCATTAAAAAGGACATTAATATCATGGTTGTACTCAAATTCACTTTTAAAATGATATTTACATAGATGGATGCTCCACCTGCAAGGACGAGCTCGGAGATTGGATATAGGATAGGATTTTTATAACCAGGCCGCCAAAACAGATGTGGTACAAGATAACAAACTGTTAAAATACCAACAAATAATAAATATGGTAAATCGCCTAGAGCGTCAGCGTTAATATAGAAATAGAGCATGCCGGATAAGTACCAGCAAAGCCTTAGAAAAAAAATAAACCAATCAACCCAGATCCAATCAAGGCCTGTTTTTTTCATATCTACACCTCAATCTACAAGACTTTTTTCCTATCTCTACCTATATTACAAGAAATTAGGTAATTCTAGTAGTCTAAAGAAAAAAAATGTCATTAATTCCGTCAGATTATCATTCACATGCAATTTTGTGACTAACTTCACTTTGGTCATATGACTTTTACTTTGTATGATAATGTCATAGGAAGTTAGAAAGGAACGAGAAACATGAATAAAGACCAAATGCTCCAGGATTTGGAAGAACGTTTGAAAGGGCTGCCAGCTGATGATCGAGAAAAGCTACTTGAATTATATGAGGATCTAATCGAAGTAGCCAAAGAAAATCGAAACACGAATTCAAGCTTTGTGGAGTCGGTTGGATTAGAAGCCAACCCTGCTGTACCCCATTTAGTCGAAAAACAAACTTATCAAAATAGCGGGCGAATGATTCTTGCTTTAGTCAGCTTGATCTTATTTAACAGTATTTTTGTATTGGGTCCAGCGATTGCGGTTATTTCCATCTATTTTTCACTTTTGATTGTGTCTTTTTGCTTTGTGATATCACCCCTTTTAGTTGTGACACAGGTGTTTGTTGGAGGGTTCACTAGCTTGGAATTTTTCATTTCGATTCTGCTATGCGGAATCGGCATTATGCTTGGTGTTGGAATGGTAAAAGCGGGTAAAGGACTTTATAAGATTTTTGTCATGTATGTTAATTGGAATATAGGATTAATAAAAGGAGAATAAACCATGAGAAAAATAATGTATGGAGCGTTAATACTTGTGTTGACCGGAGTTTTAGGCCTAATTATGACGTTGAATAATTCTGGAGTGGAGGCTTTTACGTTTAGTTCAGTAGATGTCAATGAAAAACAAGAGGTTTCTGCTAAAGGGATTACAAATATCATCATTGATTCACCATCTGTTGATGTCAATGTTATTCCGACAAAGAAAGATCAGATTGAGGTTGAGTTTTCAGGGCAGGTAGGTAAAAAGAGTAAAGCACTATATAAACTCGATATTGACGAAGACGGTGATACAGTAGAAATTACAATGGAAAAGAAAAACAAGCTCCAATTCATGATGTTTAATTTCACAAATGTAAGCCTTACTGTTGAAGTCCCAGTAAAAATGTATGATTCTCTTCAAATTATTGCATCATCAGGAGATATCGCTATAAAAGACATTGAAACGAAAGAAATGGCGATTGAAACCCAATCCGGTGATATTGAAATCAAGAATAGTTTGATTAAAGGAAGCCTAAACCTTGAAGCATCAAGTGGTGATGTAAAGGTTAAAGATACGAATGGAAATGCTTTTGACATTCAAACGAGTAGCGGTGATATTACGGCCATAAATAATGAGGCAAAGGAAATTGACATCCTTACGAGTAGTGGAGATATTGAGTCAAATAATCAAACATCTGAAAAACTGAACATTAACACATCCTCTGGGGATATTACAATTGATGCAGAAGAAATAACAAGTGATATTTCTATGGAAGCAAGTAGCGGTGACATCGATGTAAGCTTTGTACAAATACCTGATGCCTTGGAAATTGATTTTAAAAGTAGCTCGGGAGATGGATATGCAACAATTGAGGGAATGAAGTTCACCGAAAAAACAGATAATCGAATTTTGGGTGAAATCGGAGTAGGGGGATATCAAATTATTGCAAGAACAAGCTCTGGGGATTTTAAAATAAGATAATTACAGCACAACATGTAGCGAGAAAGGGTAAACAAAACGAAAGAGTTGTTGTTTATCCTTTTTCATTTTTAATAATGATATGCGTTTACATTTTGAAATGAAAGTGCCTATACTATTGGTGTAATCGTATTATTTAGGAGGCTGGTTTCATGACCCAAAAGCTGAAAATCGGTATTGTTGGATCCGGAAGCATTGCGAATACTCATATGAAAAGCATTAAAGAAGTGACGAACGCTGAACTAGTTGCAGTCTACTCACGCAATAAGGAAACCGTTCAAGAACTGGCGGATACATACAATCTTAAAGCTTACACGGACTACCAAGACTTTTTAACAAACGCTGGAATCGATTTGGTTGCCATCGTTACACCAAGTGGAACCCATGCTGAATTAGGAATTGCTGCTGCAAAGGCGGGCAAGCATGTAGTTGTAGAAAAACCAATTGATATAACCATAGAAAAAACAAACCAACTCATTGAAGCATGTAAACATGCAAACGTCATCTTAAGCTGCATTTTCCAGCATCGTTTCGATGAAGCTGTTCAAGATGTTAAAAAAGTATTAAACGAAGGCGAGTTTGGTCAATTAAACTTTGGAGCTGCCCGCACAACAATCTATCGTTCACAGGAATATTATGATAGTGGTGCATGGCGGGGTACTTGGGAATTAGACGGTGGCGGTGCATTAATTAACCAATCGATCCATTATATTGACCTTCTTTTATATGTAATGGGTCCAGTAGATGAGGTTCATGCCTATACAGCGACCCGTGCGCATGAACGCATCGAAGTGGAGGATATCGCGGTTGCGACGGTTAAATTTAAATCGGGAGCACTTGGTTTAATTGAAGGGAATACAACAGCTTATCCTGGATTTTCAACCACACTGGATATATTCGGTACTAACGGAAGTGTCATCATCGAAAACGACCATGTGAGGGAATGGAAGTTTAAGAGTGGCTTGGAATACGAGAAAAAACAAACCGAAATTGAAAAAAATATGTCATCGAATATTGTAAAATCGAATCAATCCTTCGTAAAACAATATACAGACGTCGTTCAAGCTATATTCGAAAATCGGAAACCACTTGTAACTGGTGAAGAAGCGAGAAGGTCACTTGAATTAATCTTAGCGATCTACCAATCAGCAAGAGAAGGAAGACCTGTAAAACTGTAACGATTTAAACAAAAAACTCGCCGTGGCGTAACGGATTCTATTTTCGAGTACAAGTTTGTAAAAAACTTAAAGAAAGGGGCATCAAATCGCGTATGATTTGGATGCCCATTTTTTGTTGAAATTTAAAGCATTTTAAATAAAAAGAGATGTGTTTTGGTAGAGTAAATCGCACATAAAAAAGTAACGTTACACAAACTTCTGTATCTACAATAAATGTAGTGCATGTTTTCTGGGAATTCATTTCTATTATTAGTATTGATGTTATATTAATTATAGATAATGTGAAGCAATGTACTTAAACTCCCTCAGTT
>NZ_JBALOP010000025.1:0-2800 GCF_036962685.1 Bacillus sp. JJ1566
TACGGGCGGATAGTTACTTTTCTTCAGCAGTCAACCGCTTCTGCTGAAGAAAATAAAAGCCTCAGGCGGATGCCACGATTTTTAAAAAGAAAATTTTCGAGGCGCAGGTTCAAAGACTAAGAACGCCACATCCTGATGTCTTCGTCTTTGTGAACCGCCTCGTGTGGGCCTAAAAAAATCTGGCGCAAATACGCCAAGGCGTAATTGATTTTGGTATTTGGTGTTTAAAGCACATATATACATACACAAACTTTTTCCACAAAGGGGAGCTAGAAAAATGAAAAAATTAATTGTAGCATTACTATCATTAGGATTATTATTTGGATGTAGCAACGATAAATCCACAAATGATAATTCCAACAACAATAACAGCAATGCATCAGGAACTGTTAATAAAGAAGAAAAAGCAGAAATCGTAACAGTTGTAATTTCTAAAAACAACGGAGAAGAAATCATCGAAGAAAAAGAAATCGAGATCGAAGCTGGAAAAGAAGTTACTGTTATGGACGTAATGCAAGAAAACTTTGAAATTGAAACACAATTTGACGGGGCTTTTGTTGCTAGCATTAACGGAGTTGCAGGCAGCGAAGCAGATAAAACATCTTGGTTTTATTCTGTAAATGGTGAGGAAGCAATGGTAGGGGCAAATGAATACAAATTGGAGCCTGAAGACAAGATTGAATTTGACCTACATAAGTGGGAATAATGAATTTATCTGTTAAAAACTTAACGCTCTTATCGATGATAATCGCATTGTCGGTTGTAGGTCGCATTATTTTTACATTCATTCCGAATGTTCAGCCGACGACAGCAATTATCATTATAACAAGCTTGTTTTTAGGACCAATCTACGGTGTGGTTGTTGCCGTTTTTAGTTCGATATTATCCAATCTTGTTATGGGAATGGGCTTATGGACAATTGGACAAATCATTGCATGGGGGGTTATTGGTTTAATAAGCGGTACTTTAAGAAAGTATCGCGACCGAATTCCAGTTGTATTACTAGCCATCTATGCAGTGTTTTGTGGTTTTCTATATGGGCTCGTGATCTCGATTCCACTTTATTTATTTTCTGGCAAGTTCCTCGCATATTACATTGCTGGACTGCCATTTGACATGAGTCATGCAATCGGAAATGGAGTGTTTTTCCTCATTCTATACCCAATTTTAAGACTACTATTACTAAAAAATGTAAGAATCGCAAAGTAAGGAAGAATATTACCAAAATATTCTTCCTTTTTTATTGAAAACATACTATATTGGGAGTGTAACTTTTTTTAAAAAACATTCGACTAATGATATGAACGGGAGGATTTGCAAAATGGATTCCTTATTTGAGGAACTATATGAAAAGTATCATCACGATGTCTTTTCCTTTTTATTTTATATGGTAAAAAATCGTGAACTGGCTGAGGATCTCGTTCAGGAAGTTTATATAAGGGTTTTAAAATCATATGATAGATTCGAAGGGAAAAGCAGTGAAAAAACATGGCTATTTTCAATTGCACGACATGTTGCAATTGATTCATTTCGAAAACAGAAAGGTTGGAAACAAAGAGTCATGGATTCCTTTGATTGGAGCCGCCAAGAAGTAAGAGATTTTGCTCCACTTCCAGAAGAAATAGCATTACAAAATGAGCAAGTCCAGATGATGTATCGCTGCTTGGACCGCTGTACGACTGATCAACGCATGGTGCTAATATTACGATATATCCAATCTCTTTCCATTGCCGAGACTGCCATGGCATTAGAATGGACAGAAAGCAAGGTAAAAACAACTCAGCATAGAGCTCTTAAGGTCTTAAAGACATATATGGAAGAATCTGGTTTAAAGGAGGGTGTAAATGATGAAAAAATCAGAGTGGAACGATGAACAACTAGAGCAAATGCTATCGCAAATGCCAACAATCAAAGATAACCGTAAGCCACAAGAGATTTATCAAAATATATCCCTTAAAACGAATAAACGAAAGAAAAAGGTGTGGATAGTTCCAACCATTGCATCTGTGGCGGCTGCGCTTCTGTTATTCATCTTGGCTCCTTCTTTCATTACTAATATGAACAGTTCAAGCTCCGACTCTGCCGAAATGGCGCGAGATAATACAAGTATTGCGATTAATAAAGAGGCTTCAAAAGATGAACCTTCTAGCACTTTACAAAAAGCAGAAGAGCCAAATCAAGATGAAGAGGCTGGCATTTTTTCATCTGAGGAGCAATCAAGCCAAAGCTACGCAGTGCATAGCGTGGGGGAAAATGAAGTTCTCTTAACATATGGGGTGTATTTGGGAGGGGTTATGTTTCCTTCCGTTGTATCGATTGTAGTGGAATCAGACGGCGAGAATGTAGTCGAGCAATGGCAAAAAAATATTCCGCAAGTAAATGAATTTATTCGACAAAATGCCGGGTTGGGGATAGATGAGATTCCGGTGTCCTACTTTGAGGATTTTTCGGAAATTACGAGAAAAGATGGATCGAAAATTATTCAGGCTGACATTGCTGAAAATGTGAATCCTCAACATTTTGCTTCAGCTGAAATGTCATCTTTCCAAATTGTATTAAATTCTTTCCGTTACTTAACTGAAAATTATCAGCATGTTGAATTATATAAAGATGGAAAGCATGGGATTCCCGACGGTGATTGGATGATTGATGAGAACTATGATGTCGAAAAAGATACAAAAAAAGCGTATTTATATTATGTGAATGAAGAATCAAACTTTAAAATTTTAGCCCAGACATATGATAATTTCGATACGATAGAAGAAGCGCTAGAGATTATGAAAATTGATTTTGAACAAGG
>NZ_JBALOP010000025.1:2830-36426 GCF_036962685.1 Bacillus sp. JJ1566
ATCTGAAATTCAAAAAATTAAAGAAGATGGTACTAATTTAGAAGTTCATTTCAGTGAAGAAGCTGTACTAGAAAACAGCGATAATTATATTTTAATGTTAGACGCAATTATGCTAACTGCTAAGGAATTTAATTTTGATTCAGTTACGTTTTACGGAAATATCGATCAAATTGGAAATGTGAAATTTGGAGAACGAACAAAGGTCCCACTTGCACCAAATCCATTACCATTGAGCTAAAGAGACACTTCGTTGTCTCTTTTTTTTGTCAATATAAAAAATATGCATGCATTTTTTTACATAATTTAAGAAAAATTTTCAAATAATGAAAGGGTGTTAATCTTCATAGAACAAATTGTTTAATTATTGAGGAGGATCTTAATGCTTTTTTTTGTTAGACGGATTGCTATTGTTACCATAATAGCAATTTTTGGAGGTTTATTCTTTATCAGTGCTCATAGTGCTTATGCACAGGAATTACGAGTAGATACCACTGAGGAATGGGCATGGCCAGTTTTAGGGAGAATTACTGATACATTTGGAACAAGACAAGGAAATCACAAAGGCTTAGATATCGCTGCTCCACTTGGAGACCACATATATGCGGTTGAAGAAGGAATCGTTAAAAGTTCAGATTTTAAGGGCTCATATGGGCATGTAATCTTTATCGAGCATCCAAATGGGTATGAAACGGTCTATGCACATCTTAGTAAACGCAGTGTTCAAAAAGGCGAAATTGTTGAAAAAGGCCAATTAATTGGGCAAATCGGGAGTACAGGAAATTCAACAGGACCACATTTACATTTTGAAGTGCATAATGGGGAATGGAATTCTTCTCGAAATAATGCCATTGACCCTCTATATGTGCTAACTGACGAACAAATTCTTGTTCCCGCAATCATGCAAAAAGAGGGAATTGAGGTTTCAAAAAAACTTGAAACCTACACGGTGAAGGAGGGAGAATCTCTTTCAGTTATTGCAAGTAAGGTAGGTTTATCTGTTGAAGAAATTAAAGAAATTAATCAATTATCAGGTGATTTAATTTTCCCTAATCAAGTCTTAATTATCGAAAAAACCTAAATAATTTTAAGCTTTTTCATTCCCATCAGGAGCCAGTTCATGTATAATGATAAAAACTTCGATGGGGGATTCATATGCGCACTGATTATCACAATCATTTAGAGCTTGGTACACTTGAATTAGACTATTTGATGAAGTTTATTGATGAAGCTAAGCTTAAGAAAATCGATCATTTCGGGATATCTGAGCATGCTTATCATTTTTATCAGACTAAAGATATTCTTAGTAATCCTTGGGTTGATGCAAGGAGATATTACGACATGAAGGACTATGTCGATTTATTTAAGCTTGCATGGAAAAATAATATCGATGTAAAAATGTCGATTGAAATGGATTATACACCTGGAAAACATGCTGAAATGGAAAAGTTCATTTCCTCCTATGATTTTGATTATGTAATTGGTTCTATTCATTGGGTAGGAGATTTTGGAATTGACCTTGCGGAATTCCGTGAAGAATGGGATAAACGAGATTTACATGATACATATACGAAATACTACGATCAGGTAATTACATTAGCACAATCCAATTTATTTGATATTATCGGTCATATTGATCTTGTTAAGATTTTCAAGTATATCCCTGAGGATGAAGAATTCCTCTTACATCAATTTGATCGTGCAACAACCGCATTAGCAAATTCTAAAACATGTGTTGAAATTAGTACCGCTGGACTACGAAAGCCGATTGGCAAGCTTTATCCCGATCCACGACTACTCCAAATGTGCTTTGATAAAAATATTCCAATCGTCTTGTCATCGGATGCACATCGTCCACAAGATGTGGGTGCCGATTTTGACCAAGCAATCGATTTAGCAAAAAGTGTTGGCTACAAAACACTTATGACATTTGAAAAAGGTGAACGTAAGGAAGTTCCACTTGGGTAAAAAAAACAGGCTATCGTAGCCTGTTTTTTCCAATAAAAGAACCCTTTTTCCAAAGGGCTCTTCTTATTGAATAGTCTATTCAAATTTTAATGGGTCACCATCAAATGACTCGTCCGCAACTTTAATGGAATCAGTTGGACAGCCTTCAAATGCATCCATCATATCCTCTTCTAATATTTCCGGAATTTCAACAATTCCTTGGTTATCATCAAGTGTTACAAATGCAATACCGTCATCATCGTAATCGTAGATGTCAGGTGCAGCTGCACCACATGCACCACAAGCGATACAAGTTTCTTTGTCAACAATGGTATACTTTGCCATGTGTACTTAACCTCCCGAAATCATTACATGTATTAACATATATTTATATTAGTTCCCCATTCCGCTTCCTCACAGAATGGAAACAGCTTCCTCATATCTCATTGTAAAGCTGTTCACAAAACTTTTCAATAAAAATATATTGTGAGATTGCTTATTGTAGAGGGGTTTTGCCATTCTGACAAACATGTTTATAATTCCACACGAAAACATCCCACTTTTCGTTATTATTTGATAAAATAAAGGTAACATTCATTCGACAATTTTCCAAGTATTTCGATAGAGAGGGGAGAAGGATGGTGAACATAACCTATCGTTCAATATTAATCTTAATCTGCATCGAGAAACTGAGCGGAGAACGTACAGTTTATGGAATTTATCATTTATTGAATGGTAAAAAATCCTCTCAAACGATTGGGGACGCGAACCTATTTAATCTCACACCACTATTCGGAATTCTTAAACCTTTAGATAGAGAACAATTTAATAAAGAGATAAAATTGCTTCAGGAACTCTCTTTAATAGAAGAACTAACACCGTCAAGTAATAAATTTATCGTGAATGAAAATGGATATTCTGTTTTAGATGGTGAACTGAAAAAGAAACCGATTCCTGATCATCTAAATGGCTGGAAATATAACAGCCAGTCTTTATTGCTTTGGAGAAGACTTTCACTCCTTACACAAGTTTTATCCAATTTAATTGATGGGAAAAAACAATATACACCCATCCAGCAGGATGATTCAGTATTTGAGTGGGTGAAAGGGTTTCTAATGAAACAGGGAAAAAATCGATATTTAGCAGCAGAATCCCTATATAAAGAGATTTTGCAATCCCTTGAAATGGTATCGGAACTTGAAGCAACAATTTTTGTCATGAAACTGACTAGTTCAACAAGAATCGGTTATACAATTGAGCAAATCAGTTCCCTATTAAATGAGGATGAAACATGGTGCCAGATACTCTTTTTACATACTTTGCATGCGATTGTTAAACATCTTGAAATAAATGGTGAGAAGTTTCCAATGCTTGTTTCGATGACAAAGACAAATAATCACAACAATGTGTTATTAACTGCTTCCACAAAGACAACCTATCAAATGTTATTACAGGGAAAATCAATCGATGAAATTGCAGTTATTCGTAATTTGAAACGGAATACAATTGAAGACCATGTTGTAGAAGTTGTACATCAGCAACCTGATTTTTCAATTGATCAATTTGTGCCCTCTGAACACCAACAATTGATCTTTTCAACCTATCAGACACTGCAAACAAAACAATTACGACCATTAAAGGACAAACTGTCAAATGTTATATCGTATTTTGAAATAAGGTTAGTCCTCGCGAAACTTGGTGGATTACATGAATCTTGACGTACTTTTAAGAGAAAAATTTAATCATTCCTCCTTTCGGAAAGGGCAACAGGAAATCATAGAAGATATTCTTAGAGGGTATGATGTGATTGCTCTTTTACCTACTGGAGGAGGAAAATCCCTTTGTTATCAGTTACCAGCGCAAATTCTTCATGGTAGTGTTCTTATTGTTTCACCACTTGTAGCATTAATGGAGGACCAGGTGCTTCAATTAAAGAAAATGGGTGAAAAAAGAGTAATTGCTCTGAATAGCTTTTTATCGAACGAACGAAAACGGAAGATCATGCCGAGCCTGCACAAATATAAATATATCTTTGCTTCACCTGAAATACTGCAATCTAAATATTTTATGAACCGATTAAATGCGATTCATTTTTCTCTATTCGTTGTGGATGAAGCCCATTGTATTTCGCAATGGGGACATGATTTTCGCCCTGACTATTCAAGGTTAGGGGATATTCGTAAAAGCTTGGGCTCTCCACCTTGCCTTGCCTTAACAGCAACAGCGACAAAAGAAGTTTTTGAGGATATCAAAAGAACTTTACAATTAACCAACCCAAAAATGCATATTCACTCCATCGATCGGCCAAATATTGCAATCACTGTGAAAAAGGTTCGTTCTCTTGAAGATAAAAAAGAAATGCTTTTAAAATATGCAAAAGAGTTAGAGGCACCAGGAATTATTTATTTTTCAAGTCGGCTTTTGGCTGAAAATATTGCACAATATTTAAAAGATAATGGCATAGAACGAGTTGCTTTTTACCACGGTGGTATGGAACAGGAAAAACGAATGCTGATCCAGGAGCAATTTATTAATAATCAACTTTCCATCATTTGTTGTACGAATGCATTTGGGATGGGGGTGAATAAGCCCGATGTTCGATTTGTGATTCACTTTCATTATCCGTCACAGATGGAGGCATATTTACAAGAAATAGGACGCGCCGGAAGGGACGGAAATCCAAGTGTTGCCATTTTGTTATATCATGAAATGGACCATGAAATTCCGGAAGTACTTATAAAATATGAACTTCCAACGAAGGAACAAACCCAATTAGTGATTGAATATATCAATCAGGATATTAATGAAAAAGGCAAATTTATATATACAAAAACAGTCGAGGATTACTTTCTTACTGTTCTTAGTGTATCGGAAGTCCAATGGCGGTTTATTCAATTTTATCTGTCTTTAGACGAGGTCATTCAAACACAAGTTAATGTACAAAATGCCACTCAGATTGTTGATGAAGCTGCAAAGAAACGATATGTTTATAAACTTAAAAAGCTTAAGATGATGGAGAATTGGATAAAAACACAAGAATGTCGACGTGAACAAATTTTAGCTTATTTTGATGAAAGCCTCGTACAAAAACCTTCATCCTGCTGTGATTTATGTGAAATAGAATGGGAAATATACAAACGCAAATTAAATGGGGGAAATGAGTGGAAGTTGCCTTCTTGGAGACAAGAATTACATCACATCTTCCATAGAAATGGGTGAAAAATATGGGTAGGCGTCAAGCTGATATTATCAAACATTTACCGGATAAAGAAATTGTTTTTCACCTTTATTTAACTCAAGGAATTTTATTAGTTGTATCTTTGGTGCTAGGCTTTTTCTTGTTTGACAATTGGTCATCATTTATAAAGCTTTGGGATTGGAAGGACTGGAATATTTTTATTATCGGTTCTGCTTTTGCGTTAGTTGTTGTATTTGTAGATTTTTTACTGATGAAGTGGCTTCCTGAAGCAATGTATGATGATGGTGGAATTAATGAACGTATTTTCCAAAAACGAAGCATCCCACATATTTTTATTTTATGTTTATTGATATCCTTTTCGGAAGAGATTTTATTTAGGGGTGTCATTCAAACTCATTTTGGACTTGTTATAGCTAGCTCGATTTTTGCATTATTACATGTGCGTTATTTATATAAATGGGTTTTGTTGGCATCTGTAGTTCTTTTGAGCTTTTTATTAGGATATATTTATGAGCTCTATCAAAATCTTTGGATTACGGTATATGCTCATTTTTGGATTGATTTTATTTTTGCTGTAAAGCTTAGAATCGATTATTTGCGTAATCTTTAAAAAAAGAGGAGGTATAGTCTTGAAGCAGCCTGAAGGGAAAGAAAAATCTGTTGAAATAGAGACAAGCACTTCGACACTACCCTCTCGAAGTGAATTTCATAAAACAAAGAAAAAGAAAACAAAGGTTAAGATTAAATATCCAATTATTCGTTTGTTGGCCTTATTGTTTGTGTTACTACCTGTTGCAATCCTTAGCTATAAATTTAATTCCAATCCAGAACTACTAGAAGCACCTTCTGGAAAAAGGAGTGCAAATTTTGAAAGTTTCAGCTATGAAGACGAGGATGAGACTGTAAATGCTCCTGATGTCAATGAGCATGAAGAAGAACCAGAAAATGTTGAACAAGAATCTAATATTGAACAGGAAGAGAAGAGTCAGCCGGTAGTTGAAAAGCTAGAAGAAGCTCCAATTATTGAAGAGCCCAGTCAAAACGTTGTCGAACACAATCCTCCACCTACAGCTGAAGCAACAAAACAACCGGTCCAACAGCAAGAAAAGCCTAAGGATCGTTATGACGTTAAGTATCATACAGTTCAAGCCGATGAAACTCTTTATCGGATTTCTATGAAATATTACAACAACCGTTCTGGTGAAGAATTAATACGAAGATGGAATGATATTAAAGGTGATACCGTTATTGAAGGCCAGGTTTTACGAATTCCATTTAAACTAAATTAGAATTTGATGTAAACTTGTATTAGGAAGTAAATAGCTGAACTGGCATTCAGCTATTTACTCTGTTTAGAAAAATTTCTTTTTATCCCGTTCTTCTTTAAGTATTTCGACTGCTTCTCTAAATCGTTGAGCATGGATAATTTCTCGTTCACGCAAGAAACGTAAGCTATCATTTAAGTCAGGGTCATCGCTCATGTTGATAATCCATTGATATGTCGCTCTTGCTTTTTCTTCTGCTGCAATGTCCTCATATAAATCAGCAATAGGGTCGCCCTTTGCTTGGATATATGTTGCAGTAAATGGTGCACCTGCAGCATTTTCGTAAAATAATGCGGAATCATGTGCTACATAGTGTGGACCTAAGCCTGCAGCTTTTAATTGTTCAGGGGTCGCGTCTTTTGTAAGTTTATACACCATCGTCGCAATCATTTCTAAATGAGCAAATTCTTCTGTACCTATGTCATTTAACAACCCAATAACTTTTCCAGGGATTGTGTAACGTTGATTTAAATAACGTAAAGCAGCTGCTAATTCACCGTCTGCACCACCATATTGTTCAATCAGAAACTTCGCTAACATTGGATTACACGTACTCACTTTGACAGGATATTGTAGCTTTTTTTCATAAATCCACATTTACGTAAATTCCTCCCCATTGTCAATGTCTAGCTTCAGGCGCCATCAGCTCGAGGTCATAAGCCAATCGCTTCGGAAGGCAAAGAGCGCCTTCTGTCAGCGCTCGTCTTATGCCTGTCGCCAATAGGCGGGCGCCTTGCGCTTTTCTTTCAAACCTGCCACGGCCAAGGCTCGTCATTCCAGTTCCAAGGGTAGCTGGAATAGCTATAACGACCAAATTGAGTCAAAGGCCCAAATCTTTCTTCATATTGTTTCGCGATCTTTCTACGTTGGTGTGAAACAGCGTTAAATTGCTGTATTGCCTCATAATCATGTGGATGGGTATCAAGATACAAGGTGAGTTCAACTAAGACAAAATCCAAAGCCTGTAAATCCTCTAATAACGCATAAAATTCTGGGGGCATTTGTTTAGGATTCATTCACTTTCAGCCTCCCTTTTCGGTTCATATGGACTGAAATACGGATCGTAAAAGGCTTTCCATAGTGTTCCAATGTATAACGCTTCCTTTGGTGAGAATTGGGGCAGGTTTGGTGGTTGAAACGGTATATAAAGATGTGGGGGGGTAACGTAAGTTTTACATGTGATCGGCTTACAAGGGTCAAACGGGCTTACATAGGGATAATAGGCCTTCTTCGGTGTAAACATGAAGCAACCTCCTTGGTGTCAAAATACAAAACGATGTCATTCTACTGTATGGTCTATAGGGCTAAAAAATGACAAGGATTCAGATTTACAGAGGCAGTTCGAAAAAATTAATGTTCTGGTTCTTGGCAAACGTGATTATTGTTAGCCTTTTCCATAATTTATGGTATCATATCTGTATATTCAAAAGTGATATAAAGCTTGATCTAGATAGATAGGGCGTGGAATATGCTATTTTTTTTCGGGATTATATTTATTGGGGTGCTGCTCCTTCTATATAGTGGTGCGGAAGCAAGACAAAATCGTGTTGTAAGGAATACATTAACATTTACGGATTTTCCAAAAAGCTTTGGGAAAATTACTATTTTCTTTATTTCAGATATTCACAGAAGAGAGGTATCTGAAAAAATTATCAATGAAGTGAAAGGGAAAGCCGATATTGCGATCATTGGAGGAGATTTAACAGAAAAGGGTGTACCCTTTGAACGTGTAAAGAAAAACCTTCAGTTAATTAAATCAGTTGGACCGACCTACTTCGTGTGGGGCAATAATGATTATGAAGTGGATTACCGTGAACTCGATTCTCTACTATTAAGTATGGGCATTAAAATTCTAGATAACACGGCGATGTTTTTTGAATCTGGAAAAGGTGAGAAGCTTGCTCTCCTTGGAATTGATGATTTGAAGGTAGGAAGAAGCAGGTTGGACCTTGCCCTTTTAGATGCAGCCGATGAGGCAAATTTTAAAATTTTGGTTAGCCATAATCCAGAAATAAAAAGCGAGCTCAAACCGGAGAACAACATTAATCTTATACTGTCTGGGCATACCCATGGTGGACAAATTCGATTTTGGAAATTTGGGCTTTACCCTAAAGGTGGTGTCGAGCATAAAAACGGAATGACCATTTTTGTCAGTAATGGTTATGGTACATCTGGTATACCGTTAAGGTTTGGTGCACCAGCTGAAACACATTTGATTACTCTTCAATCATCTGATAGCTAATACGATTCGCAAAAAATGTCCTAACAACGCTAAATCCAAGAACATAATTTATTTTCCTTCATAAAATAAGGTAACGGTTGTGCGTAGGTGTGATGGTGAGGGAGGGTTTTTAATGCGTCTTGAGCGCTTAACTTATAATAAAATCAAGATTTTTCTAACATTTGATGATCTGGTTGATCGTGGCCTCTCTAAAGATGATCTTTTGTCGGATTCGCTTAAGGTCCACCAATTATTTCGCGATATGATTGAAGAAGCAAGTGTCGAATTAGGCTTTGAAGCGGATGGCCCCATTGCTGTTGAAGTATATTCTTTACAGGCACAAGGCATGGTGATCATTGTAACAAATTCAGCAGGGGACCCTGAAGATGAAGAATTTATGGATGAAGATTATATTGAAATGCAGGTAACTCTTGATGAAAGTAAAGATATATTTTATGAGTTTCATACGTTTGAAGATGTAATTCAGCTTTCAACCAGATTAAATAGTTTATCAATAGATGGTGGCAGATTATATTCATATAAAGATTATTTTTATTTATTACTTGAGGATAATTCAGCCTTTCATACAGAAAACGTCATTGCCATTTTAGCCGAATTTGGAAATTCTGCGACAATTACGAAATATCGGGTACATGAATATGGAAAAATCCTTTTTAAAGAAGATGCAATGAAGGAAATTTACAATTATTTCATTAAAAATAAGAAGAACCTCTAATGATGATTAGGGGTTTTTCTCTACGTTAATGGTTTTTACAACTATAGTTCTTTTTGCGGTTTTATTTTAATCATAAAAATACAGATTCTTCATTTTTCATCTTGCATAAACATAGGGAAGGTGTATACTAGTGACTGGAAAGGTGGACAATATATAGAAATTTGATGCGTTATGTTCACCGCGCTTTTTGAACATCCTCTAATGGAACTGTGAAAAATCTTGGGAGGTTTACAAATGGTAGCCGAAAACAATAAGGACAATTCAAAACAAAACGAAGAGAAAATGGATGTCCTCAAATCTACACAAACAGTCATACATAAGGCATTAGAAAAATTAGGGTACCCTGAGGAAGTATACGAACTTTTAAAAGAACCGATTCGAATGATGACCGTTAAAATTCCAGTACGAATGGATGATGGTTCTGTAAAAATCTTTACAGGCTATCGCGCACAGCATAATGATGCAGTAGGTCCAACTAAAGGTGGAATTCGATTTCACCCAAATGTAACTGAAAAAGAAGTTAAAGCGCTTTCGATTTGGATGAGCTTGAAATGTGGTATCGTTGATTTACCATATGGTGGAGGAAAAGGCGGAATCATTTGCGATCCTAGAGATATGTCATTCCGTGAACTTGAGCGACTTAGTCGTGGCTATGTTCGTGCAATAAGTCAAATCGTAGGTCCTACAAAGGATATCCCGGCTCCAGATGTATTTACGAACTCTCAAATTATGGCTTGGATGATGGATGAGTATAGTCGAATAGATGAATTTAACTCACCTGGATTCATCACTGGTAAGCCGCTTGTATTAGGTGGTTCACATGGCCGTGAGTCTGCAACTGCGAAGGGTGTAACAATTTGTATTCGCGAAGCTGCAAAGAAACGTGGTATTAATTTAGAAGGTGCCCGTGTTGTTGTACAAGGCTTTGGAAATGCAGGTAGCTTTTTATCAAAATTTATGCATGATGCAGGTGCTAAGGTAATTGGTATCTCTGACGCATATGGTGGCTTATATGATCCAAATGGTTTAGATATTGATTACTTATTAGATCGTCGTGATAGCTTTGGAACAGTTACTAAGTTATTTAACGATACGATCACAAACAAGGAATTATTGGAGCTAGATTGTGATATTCTTGTACCAGCAGCAATCGAGAACCAGATTACAGAAGAAAATGCCCATAATATTCGAGCAGGAATTGTGGTGGAGGCTGCAAACGGCCCTACAACACTTGAAGCGACACAAATCTTAACTGAAAGAGGAATCCTCCTCGTACCGGATGTTTTAGCAAGTGCTGGTGGGGTGACTGTGTCCTATTTCGAATGGGTTCAAAATAACCAAGGCTATTACTGGTCAGAGGAAGAAGTAGAAGAAAAACTTGAAAAAGTAATGGTCAAATCATTTGAAAATATTTATTCCACAGCACAAAATAGACGTGTTGACATGAGACTAGCAGCCTACATGGTTGGAGTAAGAAAAATGGCTGAAGCGTCGCGTTTTAGAGGCTGGATTTAGTTCATAACATTTGCAATGAGAACAAAAATCTCCTATCATTTTTGGTAGGAGATTTTATTAATGTCTAGCGCAAGAGCCTAGCCCTCGAGGTCACAAGCCAATCGCTTCTGAAGGCAAAATGCGCCTTCTGTCAGCGTCGTCTTGTGCTTGTCGGACTTGCACAGGACAAGGAAGGCTTCGACAGCATAAACATCGCACGAAGAAAATGCAATGCATTTTCGAGGAAGTGCTGACATCGACGTTTGCCACAGGACGTGGCAGCAGTTAGTCGATGTTCCACTAGGCACTTGCGCTTTTCTTAATTAGGAGTGACAAATATGCAATCGGAAGAAGTCGTTATTATTGGGGGAGGACCCTGTGGATTAGCAGCCGCCATTGCGCTGCAGAATATTGGTATAAAACCACTTGTAATTGAGAAAGGGAATATAGTAAATGCCATTTACCATTATCCTACACATCAAACATTTTTTAGTACAAGCGAAAAATTAGAAATCGGAAATGTTCCATTTATTATTGAAGGTCGTAAGCCGAAAAGAAATCAAGCTTTGTCTTATTATCGAGAAGTTGCGAAACGTGAAAAAATAAGAGTGCATGCATTTGAAACAGTAACTGGCGTAACGAAGCTTGAACATGATAAATTTATAATCACAAGCTCTAAAGGTGAGTATCAGGCAAAATATGTGATTGTTGCGACAGGCTATTATGATAATCCTAACTATATGAATGTTCCTGGTGAAGATCTTCCTAAAGTTTTTCATTATTTTAAAGAACCGCATCCATATTTCGATAAAGATGTTGTCGTAATTGGAGGAAAGAACTCAAGTGTCGATGCTGCTTTAGAACTAGTTAATGCTGACGCACGAGTAACGGTCTTATATCGTGGTTCCGAATACTCCACAAGCATTAAGCCATGGATTTTACCAGAGTTCGAATCATTGGTTCGGGGTGGGATCATAAATATGGAGTTTCATGCAAATGTTGTTGAAATAACTGAAGATGCTGTAATCTATCAGGTTGGGGAAGAGAAAAAGAAAATTAAGAATGATTATGTATTTGCGATGACCGGCTATCATCCTGATCATAGCTTTTTACAAAAAATGAATGTTCAAATTGACGAGGATACTGGAAGACCTTCGTTTAACCCTGACACAATGGAGACGAATGTTGAGGGGATTTTTATCTCTGGTGTCATTGCTGCGGGTAACAATGCGAATGAAATCTTCATTGAAAACGGACGCTTTCACGGAGACATAATCGCAAAAGCAATTTTAGACAGAAAATAGGGCGGCTCACTTGAGTCGCCTTTTTATTTAAAAAATATTTCCTGTAGTTCGTCATGGTTATTTGTGATTTCTAATGTGACTAATAGCTTTAGCCTTGCTTTTTGTCCATTTAAACCATTTGAAAAAATAACTCCAAGCTCCTTTAATTGGCGTCCACCGCCTTCATAATTATACACATCCTGCACATATCCGTTAAAACAACGGGACACCAATACGACAGGTACACCACTATCTATGAGATCCTTTAATTCAGTTACCATGGTGGGGGGCAAATTACCTTGACCAAGTGCTTCAATCACTAATCCATCCGGATGTAATGTTCGAATTGCATGAAGGATTGATCCGTCCATCCCTGCGTATGCCTTTAGGAGGACAACGTTTTTTGTTATTTCTTCAATATCATATGTTTCCCTAATAGTGGGCATATGGTGAAAGGTGATTTCTCGTTTACTCACAATCCCTAGTGGACCATATTGTGGACTCTGAAAGGTTGCAATATTACTAGTGTGGGTTTTAGTTACATTTTTAGCTGTATGAATTTCATCATTCAAGACAACTAAAACGCCTTTTCCAATGGCACTGTCAGAAGCTGCCACACGAGCAGCAGAAATCAAATTATAAGGACCGTCTGCCCCAAGCTCATTGCTCGACCTCATCGCTCCTGTTACGACTATTGGAATATCAGACTGAACGGTGATATCTAAAAAATAAGCCGTTTCTTCAAGGGTGTCCGTTCCGTGGGTAATGACAACGCCTTCGATTTTATCCTCCTTAATACTCGTTTCGATTTTATGTTTAAGCATTAACATTTCCTTTTCCGTTATATGTGGAGAAGGTAATTGAAATAATTCCTCGACCATGACATCAGCAATTGAAGCTAAAGCATTAGTGTGAAGTAGAAGTGGGTTTTGTTGATTTTGTTCGACAGCTCCAGTGTTCTTATCCTCCATCATTGCGATTGTACCGCCAGTATGAATGATGAGTATTTTTTTCATCGGACTCGCCTCATTTCTATATAGAAAAATTATCCATTTTGCAGAGACTTGATATTTTCATTTACCACATTACATGTTACGATAAAAGTGTTTGCTACGCAAAATTTATTTTACTTTCGGGGAGAAGAGGATACGTATGGTGGCGGTCATAACCGCAGGACTAGCACCTGGGCTTGCGTTATTAAGTTATTTTTATTTAAAAGATAAATATGAAGCAGAACCTATTGCTATGGTTTTTCGAATTTTCATTTTTGGTGCCCTCTTGGTGTTTCCGATTATGTTTATCCAGTATGTGTTGGGGGTTGAAGGTGTTTTTACACAAAACCTCTTACAAGCCTTTTTAACTGTAGGCTTATTGGAGGAGTTTTTTAAGTGGTTTATCCTTTTTTATACCGTTTATCAACATATGGAATTTGATGAACAATATGACGGAATCGTATACGGTGCTGCCCTGTCGTTAGGATTTGCGACGTTTGAAAATATTCTCTATTTATTTGCCAATGGGGTTCAGTTCGCAATTGGCCGAGCCTTATTGCCGGTTTCTAGTCATGCGTTATTTGGTGTGATTATGGGATATTATCTCGGTAAAGCTAAATTTTCGCCTGAAGATAAACGAAAGTGGATTTTCATTTCTTTCTTATTCCCGTTTATTTTACATGGAATATATGATTACATACTGCTTTCATTGAAGAAATGGATTTATCTAATGGTACCGTTTATGTTGTTTTTATGGTGGTTTGGATTACGAAAAGTAAAAATTGCTAAACCTTAACCTGTCATTTTTGGCGGGTTATTTTTTTATGCTTATTTTTATCAAGAAATGAAACTAACTTCTGAATAAAATACCAATCTCTACAGAAAATACTTGTAAGTATATATAGAAAATGGTTAGGGAGGTAATTGATTATGAACTTTAAAAAACATTTGATGTTCCCCATCGTCCTTATCATGTTTGTTAGTGTATTCATTGGAGGAACTAACAATCATGTTCATGCATTTTCTGAACAAGTTATTCAGCGTGGAGCAACAGGTGACGATGTAATTGAGTTGCAATCAAGACTTCAATATAACGGCTATTACCACGGCACAATCGACGGAGTTTATGGCTGGGGTACATATTGGGCAGTCCGTAATTTCCAGAAGGCATTTGGGCTTGAGGAGGTAGACGGATTAGTCGGTGACAAAACGAAAGCAATGATTAACCGCTTCACCAAGTATAATAAGCAATTTGTATATGACAATTTACGTAAAGGGAATCGTTTCACCCACTATGGTGGGGTTCCGTGGAGCATTCAATCGGCACCATCTGAAAAGAACATCGAAAAAGCAAAAACAACAGCAGAGGCAAGACGAGCCGAAATAGAAAAACAATTCACGGCAGAGCAAAAGCAGCCGCAGAAACCACAAGCAAAGGCGCCTGCACCTGCGCCGAAGCAACCACAAGCTAAGGCACCGGTACCGACGCCAAAGCAACCACAAGCTAAGGCACCAGCACCAACGCCAAAGCAACCAAAAGCAAAAGTTCAACAACAAGAAGAAGTACAGTCTCTTGGACCTGCAGCAGTAAATATGCCTGGTGGTTTTTCTCAGAATGATATTCAGCTTCTTGCAAATGCTGTTTACGGAGAAGCACGTGGTGAGCCATACATTGGACAGGTCGCAATTGCAGCGGTAATTTTAAATCGACTTGATAGCCCAACATTTCCAGATACAGTGTCTGGTGTAATTTTTGAACCACTTGCTTTTACGGCCGTTGCGGATGGACAGATCTGGTTGACGCCAAACGAGCAAGCGAAAAAAGCAGTTGTCGATGCAATAAATGGATGGGATCCAACAGGTGGTGCGACCTATTACTTTAATCCAGCAACTGCAACAAGTAAATGGATTTGGGGCAGACCACAAATTAAGAGAATTGGAAAGCACATATTCTGTAATTAGAATGGAAGGTGAGACTATATGCTAAGAGGAATATTAATAACTGTACTTACAATTGGTATTATTGGAACGGGCTACTGGGGCTATAAAGAGCACCAGGAGAAAAATGCCATTCTAATTCAGGCAGAAAACAACTATCAACGTGCGTTTCATAATTTAACGTATCATATTGACCTTTTACACGATAAAATAGGAACAACACTTGCCATGAATTCAAGGAATTCACTTTCTCCAACACTTGCAGATGTGTGGAGGATTACATCGGAAGCACATTCAGATGTAGGGCAATTACCTTTAGCGCTAATGCCTTTTAACAAAACAGAAGAGTTTCTAAGCAATATCGGGGATTTTAGTTATCGTACAGCTGTACGTGACCTATCTAAAGAACCATTATCGGATGAAGAGTATAAAACCCTTGAGCAGCTCTATAAAAATGCAGAAGATATCCAAAAGGAACTCCGAACTGTTCAACATCTTGCTATGGAGAATAATCTGCGTTGGATGGATGTTGAATTAGCGCTCGCTTCAGGAGAAAAGCAAGCAGATAATACGATTATTGATGGCTTAAAAACTGTTGAAAAAAACGTAGCCGCTTATTCTGAAAGCGATTTTGGTGTGACTTTTACGACTACTAAAAAAGATGGTGGAAAATTTCCGAATTTAGAGGGACCACAAATTAATGCTGAACAAGCAAAAGAAGTAGCGAAAAAGTTCCTCGGTTTAGAAGGAAACATAGATATGAAGGTAACCGAAAATGGTCAAGGTTCAGCAAATGGATTTTATAGTCTAGAAATAAATGATCCTAAGTCAAAAGTGAATACCTTCATGGATATTACAAAAAAAGGCGGAATTCCGATTTGGGTTATTCGTAACCGTGAAGTTGCAAAAAGCGCTATCAGTCTTAATGATGCATTTAATCGAGCTCAAAAATTTCTAAAGGATAATAAATTTGAAAATCTTGAGCTATTTGAAAGTGCACAATATGATAACATCGCTGTATTTAACTTCGTTTCTTCGGTAAATGGAGTGAGAGTGTATTCAGATTCGATAAAGATGAAAGTGGCACTCGATGATGGAAATATAATTGGATTTACAGCAAGAGATTATTTAATGGCTGGTAAAATTAGTACAGACCGCAAACCAAAAATCTCTAAAGAGGAAGCAAAGAAGGAAATTAACCCAAATCTTGAAATCATGGAAGATCGTCTCGCCATCATTACAAATGATCTTGATCAAGATGTATTATGTTATGAATTTTTAGGCACGATTGGAAATGATACGTACCGAATTTTTATCAATTCTGAAAATGGGTTTGAAGAAAAAGTTGAAAAGCTTAAAAATGCTGAACCGGTCTATAAAGGAATGAATAAATAAAACATAACGAACGAATAAGGAAAGCGATTTTGCTTTCCTTTTTTTGTTTATTCGTGGTTTAATAAGAATACGAGAAGAGTTACAGAATGTTTTAGAAAGAGTGAACGACCGTGTTGAAAATTGGGGATATGATTAACCTTGAACCTATTATTAATCCGAATGGTGAAAAATATCGATGCAGAGTTGTTGAAAAATTGGAAAACAAGCTTTACATTGATTATCCAGTTAACAACAGGACAGGGAAAACGGTTTTTTTATTAAATGGGACACAGCTAAAGGCATTTGTTGCATCTGATAGCACTTCAGCTTATTTTTTTGACACTACAGTGTTAGGAAGGGTCAAACAAAATATCCCAATGATTGTTCTTTCCTTTCCTGGTGAAGACAGTATGTTTAAGATTCAGCGACGTGAATATGTCCGTGTTGAAACACCTGTAGATGTTGCAATACATAGTTTAAATGGAGAATTCCAGCCTTTTGTTTCAATTACTCGTGATATAAGTGCGGGTGGTGCAGCTATCATTTTACCTTCTACTAAAACACTTATACCGGGGGTAGATATCCTAACACATTTCGTTCTCCCAACCCTATCTGATGAATATCAATATGTGTCTTTTAGAAGTGATGTAATCCGTATCGTCGATGGTAAAAATGGCGAAAGAAATAAAGCTTCACTAAAATTTTTAGATATTAGCGAATCCGATCGCCAGCTATTAATTAAATTTTGTTTTGAAAGACAATTAATATTGAAGAAAAAAGGGATTCATGTAAGTGAAATTTAGAAATAAGATTTAAACAGAATAAAATTCACAAAATTTTTGCATACTATGATTAAAACTTTCTTTAGGATAGGTATGCAAAATGAAAAACTTCGAACGTATTTTAATCAAACTAGCTATTATTCAATTTATTTTTTTGCTTGTGGGACAGGCTATTATATTATATAGCCCATTGACCCCATATATCACGAGAATGATTGAATATGAGGGTGTTGACAAATCGGAAACGACCAAAACCATTGAAACATTACTAAATAACAATTAAAATGAAATGCAGGGATTCCCTGCATTTTTTCGTAGGTAGGAATACTAGACATATGAATCAATATAATAAAGTTTAGATAAACAAGCTCACTTGTTTATAAAGACTTTTTTCATTTCCTACCAAGTGTTAGTTACAGGAGGCATACATAGTTTATGGACAATAAGATTTCAATAGCAATTGACGGACCAGCAGCTGCAGGAAAGAGTACAGTTGCAAAAATTATCGCAAAGGATTTATCTTACATATATGTTGATACAGGTGCGATGTATCGTGCGTTGACGTATAAAGCACTGCAATTAAATTTAGATTTGGAAAACGAAGACCAGCTTCTCCATGTATTGCAAAACTCTAAAATGGAATTAAGGCCAAGTGAAAATGGCCAGCTTGTTTTTGTCGATGGGGAAGATGTAACGGAAAAAATTCGTGAGCATGATGTAACAAATACAGTATCGATTGTTTCAAAGCATCGCAAGGTTCGAGAAGATATGGTAAAGCGACAGCAAGGTTTTGCAAAGCTTGGTGGAGTTGTAATGGATGGAAGAGACATCGGTACCCACGTACTTCCAAATGCTGAAGTGAAGATATTTTTACTTGCATCAGTAGACGAAAGAGCGGTAAGACGCCACGAAGAAAACCTTTCAAAAGGCTTTCAGTCAGATTTAGAGCAATTAAAATCAGAAATTGCAGCTCGTGATAAATTAGATTCTGAACGTGAGGTTGCTCCATTGCGAAAAGCAGATGATGCAATCGAGATTGACACAACATCATTAAGCATCGAAGAGGTTGTTGAGAAAATAATGGATGTTGTAAGGGAAAGGATTTGAATGGAATGAACCTATACCCTTTTGGAAGAGGATTAATTGGAGCAATTATAAAACCTCTTTACCGTATTGAGGTCCTTGGTAGGGAAAATATTCCAAAGGAGGGCGGTGTCTTGATATGTTCAAATCATATTGACAATCTGGACCCGCCTGTTGTTGGGGTGACATCACCAAGACCGATTCACTTTATGGCAAAGGCGGAATTGTTTAAGGTACCAGTATTAGGTCGGATTTTACCAAACGTTAATGCATTCCCGGTAAAACGTGGGGGAAGTGATCGTGAATCACTTAGAACTGCACTTAAGATATTGAAAGAGGGAAATGTGTTAGGCATCTTCCCCGAAGGTACAAGAAGTAAGGATGGAAAACTTGGGAAAGGATTATCCGGAGTTGGATTCTTTGCATTACGAACAAACTGTACTGTCGTTCCCTGTGCGATTATTGGCCCATACAAACCTTTTGGTAAATTAAGAGTGGTTTACGGAAAGCCCGTCGAAATGGATACATTTCGTGAAGAGAAGGCTTCTGCTGATGTTGTTACCGACAAAATTATGGATTCCATAAGAGAAATACTGGAAAAAAATCAGTAGATTAAGAGTTTATACTTGACAAATAACTGTATTTATTAGAAGTTAATTAAAAGAATATTTTTATAACTTTAATTACATAAAGAGTTTTTTGTGTTGGACATTGAAGGAGGTAATTTGAATGGCAGAGGATATGAATCAAGTCGAGTACAAAGAGTTACAAGTTGGTGATGTGATCACTGGCAAGGTAACGAAGGTAGAGGAAAAACAAGTATTTGTTTCAGTTGAGAACAGTAAGCTAGACGGCATTATCCCAATTAGTGAGCTGTCCAGCCTGCATGTTGAAAAAGCAAGTGATGTTGTATCAGAAGGAGAAGAAATAGAGCTTTCTGTTACAAAAGTTGAAGAAGAAGCTTTAATTTTATCTAAAAAAGCTGTACTAGCTTCTAAAGCCTGGGATGATTTAGAGCAAAAATTTAACTCTGGTGAAGTGTTTGAAGCAGTCGTAAAAGATGTTGTTAAAGGTGGACTAGTTGTTGACCTTGGCGTAAGAGGATTTATTCCAGCATCGTTAGTTGAAAATTATTATGTTGAAGATTTCTCCGATTATAAAGACAACTCGTTAACAGTTAAAGTGGTTGAACTTGACCGTGAGAAAAATCGAGTGATCTTATCTCACCGTGCTGTTGTGGAAGAAAATCAAAAAAATAAAAAGCAACAGGTATTAGAATCATTACAGGTTGGAGCTGTTCTTGAAGGTACTGTTCAACGATTGACAGATTTCGGAGCATTCGTTGATATTGGTGGCATTGATGGATTAGTCCATATTTCTCAGCTTTCGCATGAGCATGTATCAAAGCCATCTGATGTTGTTGAAGAAGGTCAAAAAATTAACGTAAAAATATTATCGGTTGACCGTGATAATGAAAGAATTTCATTGTCTGTAAAAGAAACTTTGCCTGGACCATGGGAAAATATCTCTGAAAAGTTATCAGTTGGAGATGTAGTTGAAGGTACAGTAAGAAGACTTGTTTCTTTTGGTGCATTTGTTGAGGTATTACCTGGTGTTGAAGGACTTGTTCATATTTCACAAATTTCTTCTAAACATATAGGAACTCCTCATGAAGTATTAAAAGATGGTCAAACAGTAAAAGTGAAGGTGCTTGAACTAAACGAGTCTGAAAAACGTATTTCTTTAAGCATGAAAGAACTTGAAGAAAATGTGGAAGAAGACTTTCGTCAATATCAGCAACAAGAGGAAACAACAGGTTTCCAGCTTGGTGAAGTAATTGGTGACCAACTAAATAAATTAAAATAAGCCTAAATAGAAAAAGCTCTCACCCAATCGGGTGAGAGCTTTTTATTTTGGATTCATTTGATTCATTTCCCTAGCTTCTTCAGGTGTATCTAACCTTGTTGCACCTTTATAATCAAGGGATTGGTCTCGGTCAGACTCAGTTCTACGCGCTTTTTTAAGCTTTCTTTCTTGTCTATCTCTACCCATTTTATTTCCTCCTTTTCATGCCCACATAAGTTACCATGAATAGGGAATTTTATGTAGGGGTCATCCTTTTTAGTGAATTCACATTATATTGTTTCTTAAAATGTTTTTTGGTATGCAAATGGGTTAGAATTCATAATTTCGAGCCATAATGGGAATAATAGGAGGTGGAGAAATGGACGGTGCAATCTTTTATTGGATTTGTTGGATGGCCTGGGTGTGCAGTACTTTTTTGATGAAGAAAAACAAAGAACGATTATTCCTATCTATCATGTTTTTAATGACAATTATCTTATCACCATATTATGTGGTAATCGGTGGTATTAAATTGAATTGCAGTATCCTGCTTATTTTCTTTTTCTGTCTGAAAGAAATTTCAAAAAGACCAAAAAAACAATTACTCTATTTGCTTATTTGTATTCTTACCATTTCTTTAGCTTATTGTAGCTTCTTATTATTTGAATTGTTTGATCCAGTGTGGCTTCTTTTTAATCGAAATTTGATGCTCGGAGCTGCCTTAATATATGTGACGATTATGCTTTTGAAGGATTTTCGTTTACGCTTAGCGGGTCTACTAATTGGTGCTATACAGGGTGATATTTTGTTTGGATTTATCATTAAAAATGTCAATTTTCCTTATGAGATTGGGTCATTTGTCTTTTTAGATGTTATTTCAATTAGTTTTTGTTTTATTTTTGTATGGTCATCATTAGAAATACTGTTACATCATGTCGATGTAATTGTTCAAAAAAATTCAAAGGAGAAACACGGCTAGCATGAATGAATATACATACCCAATATTGTTTGGTGTCATTTTTGGGGTTGCTGTTCGACTTTATATGCTTCGGACAGATTATCGTCAATATCCAACATATCTGCATGGGAAAATCATACATATTGCGTTGGGATTTATCGCAGCAGGGTTAGGGACAGTTGCCGTTCCTTCGATTATGGAAGAAGACTTCACCGCTATAACGTTTTTAACCATTGCAGCCTCACAATTTCGTGATGTGCGTAATATGGAGCGCAATACACTAACAGAATTGGATTCATATGAACTTGTTCCAAGAGGTAAGACATATATTGAGGGAATTGCAGTTGCCTTTGAAAGTCGCAATTACTTAGTGATTTTTACTTCTTTTTTTTCCACCTTTGCTTATCTTGCTTTTAAGTGGTGGGCTGGAATTGTGGTAGGCATCATTTGTCTTTTGATTTGTAAAAGACTAATGGCAGGAAGCAAATTGCAAGATATAGTTGATGTTGAATACATTGAGCCTCATTTCAAGGACGCTGGTTTGTATGTGGATAATATTTATATTATGAATATCGGTCTTCCGGCAAGGCAGGAAGAGGTTTTGAAATATGGGATGGGCTTTATCTTAAAGCCGAAAACATTTGATGCGAGAGCAACAATTGCAAATTTAGGACAAAGACAAGCCATTTTACACGATGTATCAACGGCATTAGGAATTTTCAGAGATTCTGGAACTCCTGCACTTGTGCCTTTGGCAAAAAGGGATTTGAATGATGGGCGAGTTGGAATATTTGTTTTGCCGCAACATAAGAATGTTGACCGTGCCATTGAGGTCATTGGTCATGTCCCCACCTTAGAAAATGCAATCCGAATGCCAACGGAGAGAGATGCAAATGAGAAGGGGATGCCACTTAAGTGAATATCGAAAAGTTTATTTTAGCGTCAATTACAATGGATACGTCAAAGGTAAAGGTCTCAGGTGGGACACCATTGTTTTCATGTTCGTCGAAGGAGGAAATGGAAGCAGTTGCTGCGAGTTTAGAAGCCATTTTAGATGGAATTGCCCATGAAATCAGCAAGGATTTGTACATAATCGTAAAACACTAAACATTTGATTGTTGTAAACTTGTATTTTTGATAGAATAAAAAAGCATGACCCTTCTGACCTAGAAGGGTTTATTATTTTAATGTCTAGCTTCAGGCGCCATCGGTTCTCTGGTCATAAGCCAATCGCTTCGGAAGGTAAAGTGCACCTTCTGTCAGCGCTCGTCTTATGCTTGACTTGCACAGGACAAGGAATGCTTCGACAGCATAATCCTCGCACGAAGAAAATGCATAGCATTTTCGAGGAAGTGCTGACACGACGTTTGCCACAGGACGTGGCAAGAAGTTAGTCGATGTTCCGCTATCCGGGCGCCTTAGGCTTTTCGGATTACATAACATTGATTTTCGTCATTTTTTATGTGATATATGTTATAGAGATAAGTTTAGAAGGGAAGAACGCATGTGGTAAAACCAGTTGTGGCAATTGTTGGACGACCAAACGTTGGGAAATCAACCATTTTTAATCGTATAGTTGGAGAAAGAGTTTCGATTGTAGAAGATGTTCCTGGAGTAACTAGAGATCGCATCTATAGTTCTGGCGAGTGGCTTAATCAAGAATTCAGTATTATTGATACAGGGGGTATCGACATTGGCGACGAGCCGTTTCTTGCTCAAATTAGACACCAAGCTGAAATCGCTATTGATGAAGCAGATGTCATTATTTTAATGACAAGTGGTCGTGAAGGTGTGACGAGTGCTGACGAAGAGGTTGCGAAAATCTTGTATCGTTCCAAAACACCTGTTGTTTTAGCGGTAAACAAGGTGGACAACCCAGAGATGAGAGCAGATATTTATGATTTCTATGCACTAGGCTTTGGTGAACCGATTCCTATTTCCGGCTCGCATGGGATTGGGCTTGGTGATTTATTGGATGAAGTCATCAAACATTTTCCAAAGGGTGGAAATGAAGAATATGATGAGGAAATCATTAAATTCTCATTAATTGGTCGTCCGAACGTAGGAAAGTCGTCACTTGTTAATTCTTTATTAGGTGAGGAAAGAGTAATTGTAAGTGATATCGCAGGTACAACAAGGGACGCTATTGATACAAAATATAAAGTTGATGGTAAAGAATATGTCATTATTGATACAGCCGGAATGAGGAAAAAAGGAAAAGTCTATGAAAGTACTGAAAAGTATAGTGTGCTTAGGGCTTTAAAGGCAATCGAACGCTCTGACGTTGTCCTTGTTGTGTTAAACGGTGAAGAAGGGATTATTGAACAGGACAAAAAGATCGCTGGCTATGCACACGATGCCGGTAGAGCTGTCGTTATCGTTGTAAACAAATGGGATGCAGTTGAAAAAGATGAGAAAACAATGAAGGAATTTGAAGAACAAATTCGAGATCATTTTCAATTCCTTGATTATGCACCAATTGTTTTCTTATCAGCGAAAACAAAACGCCGCATTCATACCTTAATTCCAATGATTGATATGGCAAGTGAAAATCATTCAATGCGTGTACAAACAAATGTCTTGAATGATGTCATTATGGATGCTGTTGCAATGAATCCAACACCTACAGACAAAGGTAATCGTCTACGAATTTATTATGTGACACAAGTTGCGGTTAAGCCGCCAACATTTGTTGTGTTTGTGAATGACCCTGAGTTAATGCACTTTTCCTATGAACGATTTTTAGAAAATCGCATTAGGGATGCTTTTGGATTTGAAGGTACACCAATAAAGCTTATCGCGAGAGCTAGAAAATAGGAAGGGGAGGACGTAATGGAGAAAGTAACGGTTGTTGGAGCAGGTAGCTGGGGAACAGCACTTGCACTTGTTCTAGCCGACAATGATCATGAAGTTCGGATCTGGTCACATCGTCAAGAACAGGTTGATGAAATCAATACGAAACATACCAATTCCAAATACGTACCATCAATTGAATTGCCTAAAACGATAATTGGATTTGCGGATTTAGGCAAGGCGTTGGATGATGTGAAGACGATTGTCCTTGCGGTTCCAACAAAAGCAATTCGGGAAGTTCTTCAGAAAATAAGCCAGGTCATTTCAACACCTTTAACGATTATTCATGTGAGCAAAGGGATTGAACCAGACACATTAAAACGGATTTCTGAAATGATTGAGGAGGAAATGCCTTCAAATCTTTTAAAAGATGTTGTTGTCCTTTCTGGGCCAAGCCATGCTGAGGAAGTGGTGCTTCGTCATCCAACAACGGTAACCGTATCATCAAAAAATATGGAATCGGCTGAATTTGTTCAGGACCTTTTCATTAATCAGCATTTCCGAGTTTATACAAACCCTGATATTGTTGGCGTTGAAATCGGTGGGGCGTTAAAGAATATTATTGCTTTAGCAGCGGGGATTACAGATGGTCTCGGATATGGGGATAACGCAAAGGCAGCGCTTATTACTCGTGGTTTAGCTGAAATTTCACGTTTAGGCAGTAAAATGGGCGCTAACCCACTAACATTTGCTGGACTAACCGGGATCGGTGATTTAATTGTAACCTGTACAAGTGTACACTCTCGGAACTGGCGTGCAGGAAATTTATTAGGTAAAGGGCAAAGCCTTGATGAAGTCCTTGAAAATATGGGAATGGTTGTTGAGGGTGTCAGAACGACAAAAGCAGCGTATCAGCTAGCTAAAAAAATGGATGTGTCCATGCCAATCACATTCGCATTATATGACGTGCTTTTCAATAATCAATCACCAAAAGACGCAGTTGATCAATTAATGGCCAGAGGAAAAACAAACGAAATGGCCGACCTCTTTAATTATCTAGAAAAAGGAACGATGTAAAAAATTATCACACAAACTCCTTTTTTCGTGCATATGATGTCATGGAGAATAACAAATAGCGGGATTTCCTAACAATTTCGCACAGCAAGAAATTCGATTGAGTAAAAACTTTGCACTTTTCTTGCGGAAAATAGGCATAAGACGATACATTTCATACCGTTTTCGCATAAAATGCAACGTAGTATACTGTGGGTCTGAGCGATTGGGTTAAAGGGAATATTTAGTTTTACGTTTGCTGAAGTAAAGGTGCCCCTCTTTACTTCAGTTTTTTGTTTTTACAGTTAACAATATAGCCTTAGTTTAAAGACACGTATTATGATATAATATTTGACGGAATGTTAGAGTTGGACAAGGGAGTGAAAAAGATGACACCAGGATTACTGAAAATGTGGATATCATTTGCGGGAATGGCTTTTATGTTTATAGCGATTATAGCCATTTATCTAAGTAGATATAAACTAAAGGGCTTCCTAAAAGGAATAGTAGCCACGATTGCATATCTTTTTATGATTCTAGCAGGAATTGTTATTTTTATTGTTGTGTTTAGCGGGCCTGTTAGTGAGTAATGATATAAACTTAAGGATGGTAAAAATATGAGAGTTACTTTACAACTGTTGGTTATTGTTTTTTCATTATCATTACTAACAGGGTGCCTTTATCCAAAAGATAAGCTTGCCCAAAACCAAATTCCCTATGAGGATCAGATTGTAGCTGTTCAGCGGGCAGTTGATCAATTTAAAGAAGACTCGGGGGGACTTTTGCCTATTAAAACAAGAGAAATGGAGACCCCAATTTATCAAAAGTATCCGATTGATTTTATTCGGCTTTCTCCTAAATACATAGCTGAACCTCCTGGTAATGCATATGAAACGGGCGGAGTTTATTTGTATGTTTTAGTAAATGTAGAAACAAACCCTACGGTTAAACTTTTAGATGTTCGAATTTCCGAGAAAATTAGTGAACTAAATTTACGAGTGCAAATGTACCGTTCATCAAATGGCTATGCGCCATTTAAGGAACAGTTGCAAACCAATGTATTTACATTGGATTATAGTAAGCTAGGCTTGAAAGAAGAGCCTTTTGTTGTTAGTCCATTCACAGGGAAAAATTTGCCACTCTTAATCACGAACAACAATGAGATTGTTGTAGATTATCGGATTGATTTATATGAGTATTTAACAAAGTATGAGCATACGTATCAAACTGGTGAAGATATTCGAGATCTTTTAGTCGATAACTCGATGTTCGTTCCCACAAATTCTCTAGCCTATACGATTAACGACAAAAATGAACCAATTTTTTTGGATAATTAAGTCATGAACCCTTCTTTTAGACATAAACTCTAAAAGAAGGGTTTTTATTTTCGATATTTTGTTCAAAAAGTGTAAGAAAAATAGCTTGCTAGGGTGTTTCGAGACGGTCTTTTTGAACTGAATTTTGCTGCTACATATTATGGGGGGAATTTTTTTCTAGAAATAGTCATATTTAATTAGGACAACGTCATACAAATATAATGTCCTAGAATATGTAGTAAACGGATAAAATTATCCCAAGAACTGTAAAATCGGGAGGGATCACACTTGGAAAAGGTAGATATTTTTAAAGATATCGCTGAGCGCACCGGTGGCGATATATATTTAGGAGTCGTTGGTGCAGTAAGAACAGGCAAATCTACTTTCATAAAGAAGTTCATGGAATTAGTAGTCTTACCTAATATCGGTAGTGAGGCTGATAAGGCTCGTGCACAGGATGAACTTCCACAAAGTGCTGCTGGAAGAACAATCATGACAACTGAGCCAAAATTTGTTCCAAATCAAGCTGTTTCTGTTCATGTTGATGAAGGGCTAAATGTGAACATACGCCTTGTGGATTGTGTAGGATACACAGTTCCAGGTGCAAAAGGTTATGAGGATGAAAATGGGCCACGGATGATTAATACACCTTGGTATGAAGAGCCAATCCCATTTCATGAAGCAGCTGAGATTGGCACAAGAAAAGTCATTCAGGAACATTCTACAATTGGTGTCGTTGTAACAACAGATGGCTCAATTGGGGAAATTCCTAGACGAGATTATATTGAAGCAGAAGAGCGTGTTATCGCTGAATTAAAAGAGGTTGGAAAACCATTTATTATGGTTATCAACACAGTCCATCCTCATCACCCTGAAACAGATGCTCTTCGTAAGGATTTAAATGAAAAATATGATATTCCTGTATTAGCAATGAGCGTTGAAAGTATGCGTGAAGCAGATGTATTCAATGTTTTACGTGAAGCACTTTATGAGTTCCCGGTTTTAGAGGTAAATGTAAATCTACCAAGCTGGGTAATGGTCTTAAGAGAAGATCATTGGTTAAGAGAAAGCTACCAGGATGCAGTTAAAGATACAGTCCAAGATATTAAACGTTTACGTGATGTTGACCGCGTCGTTGGTCAATTTAGTGAATATGACTTTATTGATCAAGCAAGCTTAGCTGGGATCGAAATGGGGCAGGGTGTAGCTGAAATTGATTTATATGCTCCAGATGATTTATATGATCAAATTCTTAAAGAAGTTGTGGGTGTTGAAATCCGCGGAAAAGATCATCTCCTGCAGCTCATGCAAGACTTTGCTCATGCAAAAGCTGAGTATGATCAAGTAGCAGATGCGTTAAAAATGGTGAAGCAAACAGGCTATGGAATTGCAGCACCAGCGCTATCTGATATGAGCCTAGATGAGCCTGAAATCATCCGCCAAGGTTCAAGATTTGGAGTTCGCTTAAAGGCTGTTGCACCTTCTATCCACATGATTAAGGTTGATGTGGAATCTGAATTTGCACCGATTATTGGTACAGAAAAACAAAGCGAAGAATTAGTCCGTTACTTAATGCAAGACTTTGAGGATGATCCACTTTCTATCTGGAATTCAGATATCTTTGGTAGGTCTTTAAGCTCGATTGTGCGCGAGGGTATCCAAGCAAAATTATCTTTAATGCCTGAAAATGCACGCTATAAGCTAAAAGAAACCCTTGAAAGAATCATTAACGAAGGTTCAGGCGGATTGATTGCTATCATATTATAAGATTTAGGCTCCTTACAAGGGAGTCTTTTTTTTTGATAATTTTGCATTAGATTTAGAACCGATTTGCTTACTAAATATGAATATGATAAGCTTTTTACAAAAAAATATAAGTTTTTTGGTGAAATATACATAAAAAGGTAAAGTTTCTGTTGAAATATATTGAATTATGTCTAATTATCGTTTATTATAAGGCATGTTAGCATCAAGCTTATGTAGAAGATACTTGATGACGTAAGGATTTAAGAGTAATGAATGATCATTCATATGATTTGGATTTATCATTTGGGAGGAGGTGAATGTCATGAACAAAACAGAATTAGTTAACGCTGTAGCTGAAAGTGCTGAACTTTCGAAGAAAGACGCTACAAAAGCTGTTGATGCAGTTTTTGATTCTATCCTTGAAGCTCTTAAAGGTGGAGACAAGGTTCAGTTAATCGGATTTGGTAACTTTGAGGTACGTGAGCGTGCAGCTCGTAAAGGTCGCAATCCTCAAACTGGTGAAGAAATCGAAATCGCTGCAAGCAAGGTTCCTGCATTTAAACCAGGAAAGGCGCTTAAAGATGCGGTAAAATAATTTTACATAGAACCTATGTGAAAGATACAAAAAGAGTCGTAGTTTCTCACGGCTCTTTTTTGTTTTCTATCCATTAATATGCTAGAATCAATGGACCGGTAGTTGTGAAAAGAGGAGGGGTTGGGGAATGACTTCCATTGATTATAAAAAAATAGAGCAAGCAGTTACAATGATTTTAGAGGCAATTGGGGAAGATTCAAGTAGAGAAGGACTAGTTGATACACCAAAACGTGTTGCAAAAATGTATGCCGAAGTTTTCTCAGGCTTACAAGATGACCCAAAAGAATATTTTCAAACCGTTTTTGGAGAAGAACACGAAGAATTGGTGCTTGTAAAAGACATCCCTTTTTTCTCGATGTGTGAGCATCATCTCGTCCCATTTTATGGTCATGCCCATGTTGCCTATATTCCAAAAGGTGGAAAAGTAACAGGCTTAAGCAAACTTGCGCGGGCAGTAGAAGCCGTAGCAAAAAGACCTCAATTACAAGAAAGAATCACTTCAACTATAGCCGATTCCATTGTTGAAACACTTCAACCCCACGGAGTAATGGTGGTTATTGAAGCAGAGCATATGTGTATGACAATGCGTGGTGTTAAAAAGCCAGGGGCAAAAACGATTACTTCAGCTGTTCGGGGAATTTTACAAAAGGACCCTGCGGCTCGTAGTGAAGTATTATCCTTAATTAAGAATTGACATCTATATAAAATTACGAGATAGTAAAAAAAATGGTTCCTTTACATAGCAGTCAGGAGTGAAGAAGGATGAGTAATAATTCAAACTCAGAATTTATTGTAATCAAAGCAGTAGAAGATGGAGTGAATGTAATCGGATTAACGAGAGGATCTGATACACGCTTCCATCATTCAGAGAAGTTGGATAAAGGTGAAGTCATGATTGCACAATTCACAGAACATACTTCAGCAATCAAGATACGAGGTCATGCAATAATTCAAACAAGTCATGGAGAAACTGAATCAGATTCAAAAAAATAAGCAGGTAAATCCTGCTTTTTCTTTTGCTATAAATAAAACTAAGGGAAAAACTAAGGGATGTATGTTATAATTAACGTTGTTTTATAAAGACTACTATAAAGACCTTTCATATAGATAAATGGATTATTTAAATTGGGGAAACAAGGGTGATTGATTTGCATGACATCAAGGAAATAGTTGCCAATCTTAAGGAGCGTATTGAGGATAAAACAAAACACTCATACCTTCAAAGATACATGGAAACACCAAGTATAGATGAGGATAAGCTATTACTGTTATACTCTTTGTGCGAGGATTTGCTTTTACCAAAAGAGCAATTAACAAACTATATAGTAACGACTATGCTTGTTCAGCAGGCGCTAGATACCCATGAAACAGTCCCCAATCGACTTACCTATTCAGATGAACGGATGCGCGGTCAACAGTTGGCCGTCTTAGCGGGAGACTATTTTAGCGGATTATATTATTATCTTCTCGCTGAAGTGTCCGATATCACCTTCATTCGAATACTTGCAGAAGGTATTAAAGATGTAAATGAAGCAAAAATTTATTTGTACCAAATGGAGCATAGACAAATTGATAAGCTTTTTTCATGTGTGACAGCGGTTGAATCTGCCGTCTTCCAAAAAATTGTGAAAAGCTTTCAAATAAAAAAATGGGAAGAACTCGTTCAAAACTTTTTATTGTTAAAAAGACTGTTACTTGAAAGAGACCAATACTTAGAAGAGGGAAATTCGATTCTTATTAAGACGCTAAAGAAAATAGTCTCTGTGGAAAAACAAGGTCAGAAAACGGATGCTATGTATGAATTTAACATGCAGCTTTCTTTTGTAAGTAAAAAGCTTGAACATTCCTTAGAGAGAAACCCTAAAATAAACAAAATGTTACTTAATCGTATAAATGAACTACTTCTTAAAGGTAATTCAATAGCAATGAATAAGATTGTGGAAGAAGGGTAATTATGGAGCAATCTAAAGAACAACGTGTACACCATGTATTTGAAAAAATATATAAAAACTATGATCAAATGAATTCCGTTATCAGCTTTCAACAACATAAAGCTTGGCGCAAGGATATAATGAAGCGAATGGATGTCAAAGAAGGATCAACTGCACTTGACCTTTGTTGTGGCACCGCTGATTGGACCATTGCCCTTGCAGATGCAGTTGGGCCACATGGAAAAGTGATTGGTCTAGATTTTAGTAAGAACATGCTGAAAATCGGTCAGGAGAAAGTGGACAAGCTAAAGTTAAATCAGGTTGAATTAATCCATGGTAATGCGATGGAGCTTCCATTTGAGGATAATAAGTTTGATTATGTAACTATTGGTTTTGGCCTTCGAAATGTTCCTGATTACATGACTGTTTTAAAAGAAATGCATAGGGTAGTAAAGCCAGGTGGTAAGGTTGTTTGTTTAGAAACTTCTCAGCCAACGATGATCGGATTTAAGCAATTATACTTTTTCTATTTTCGTTTTATTATGCCGGTTTTCGGAAAGCTATTTGCAAAAAGCTATCAGGAATACTCTTGGCTACAGGAATCTGCCCGTGATTTTCCAGGGATGAAAGAGCTCGCAAACATGTTTCGAAAAGCAGGCTTGACCGATATCGAAGTGAAACCATACACTTTAGGTGTAGCTGCAATGCATTTAGGTTATAAAAAATAGAATCAAATGCGCAGTCGGGGTGGAATCCCGACTGTATAAAGTTTTTCGCGTCATATTTTGAGACTAAGGTGAAACTGATGAAATTATCTTTGATGTATTCGTATTTGAATACAGATTTAGCAATTATAGAAAAAGAATTGGAGGCTTCTATCAAAGGGAATCATCCAGTTCTACAACAGGCTGGGTTGCATTTATTACAATCTGGCGGGAAACGTTTAAGACCAGTTTTTGTCCTTTTAGGAGGAAAATTTGGGAAATATGATATTAACGTAATTAAAAATGTTGCCGTTACACTAGAACTCATTCATACGGCATCGCTTGTTCATGATGATGTAATAGATGACGCGGATCTTCGACGTGGCAGGCCTACCATTAAGGCGAAATGGGATAATAAGATAGCGATGTATGCTGGAGATTATATTCTAGGTAGCTCATTAGAAATCATTACAAAGCTTCCTAATCCCTTATTACATAAGCTACTTGCACATACCATTGTTGAGGTATGCTTAGGTGAAATCGAACAAATCAAAGATAAATATCGCTTTGATCAAAACTTGCGTTGTTATTTACGAAGAATAAAGCGGAAGACGGCTCTTTTAATTGCGAGTAGCTGCCAATTAGGCGCAGTAGCTGCAGATGTGCCTACCGAAGTTCATAAAAAACTGTTTTTATATGGTTATTATGTGGGAATGGCATTCCAAATTACCGATGATATTTTAGACTTTACTAGTACAGATGAACAACTAGGTAAACCGGCCGGCAGTGATTTGATGCAAGGGAATATCACTTTACCGGTTCTTTATGCAATGAAGGATGAAGGTCTTAAACAACAAATTATCCAAGTATCTGACCGGACAACAGCTGATGAGATAAAGCCCTTAATTACATCTATTAAACAATCAGATGCGATCAAACAGGCTGAGGCGTTAAGCAATCGATATTTGGATAAAGCATACAGGATTTTAGAAGAATTGCCTTCTTGTCGTGCTAGAAATACGCTGTACAATGTTGCAAAATATATTGGGAAAAGAAAATTTTAACAATATTCAGTGGGGTGCCCTACTGAATATTGTTAAAGCCTCCGGCGGAGACATGCGAATTTTAAAGGTAACTTTTCAGCAATAACTGGCACTAAGCCCTCACAGAGGGCAATTGCCAGTAAAAGCCTGATTGGTTCAACTAACAATCTGTGGATAAATTCTTCCACAGATTGAAGTTTCACTGTATCTCGCATAAGATCAAAGACTAAGAACGCCACTTCCTGATGTCTTCGTCTTTGTGACCCACCTTGTGTGGACCTAAAAAATCTGGGCGCAAATATGCCAAGGCGTATTTGATTAAAACGTTGCAAACCAATCAAAATAGTGTTACTATTTTGATTGGTCGCTAAACATAGACTATTATACATATTTTGGTGGGGTGGAGATCTTATGGAAAAAACATTTTTAATGGTTAAGCCTGATGGTGTACAGCGTCAACTAGTTGGTGAGATTGTTTCACGCTTTGAAAGAAAGGGCTTTCAATTAGTTGGAGCTAAATTGATGGCGATTTCAGAAGACCTTGCAGGGGAACATTACGGTGAGCACAAAGAGCGACCATTCTTCGGCGAATTAGTTGAATTCATCACTTCTGGACCAGTTTTTGCAATGGTTTGGCAGGGTGAGAATGTAATTGCAACAGCTCGACAAATGATGGGTACAACAAATCCAAAAGATGCTCTTCCAGGAACAATCCGTGGTGATTTTGGATTAACTGTTGGAAAGAACGTTATTCATGGTTCTGATTCACCAGCGAGTGCTGAACGTGAAATTTCATTATTCTTCAAAGAGCAAGAATTAGTAGCTTACGAAAAGCTAATCAATAACTGGATTTACTAATCCAATAAAACCAGCTCTATTACAGGGCTGGTTTTTCTAAAGGAACTTTCCACCCATAAGAAAGATTTGTTTTTGAGGAGAAGCTATGAACAAGAATTATATGTTATTTACCGAACAGATAAAAAGAAAAACGGGTATTGATTTACGTTTATATAAAGAAGCACAAATGGTAAGAAGACTTACCTCATTGTACGAAAAAAGAGGATTTTCAAGCTTTCAGGAATATTTTAAAGGAATTGAAAAAGACAAAGAGCTGTTGCATGAGTTTTTAGATCGAATGACGATTAATGTTTCTGAGTTTTATCGGAATGCGAAACGGTGGGAAGTATTAGAAACAAAGATTCTACCAAAGCTCCTTCAACAGAATCGAAATCTAAAAGTGT
>NZ_JBALOP010000025.1:36444-59087 GCF_036962685.1 Bacillus sp. JJ1566
GAGTGCTGCCTGTTCAGCTGGTGAGGAGCCCTATACTCTTGCAATGATTCTCTCAAAATTTTTACCTTTGCACCAAATATCCATTTTTGCCACTGATATTGATGAAAATATTCTTACAAGAGCTAGGATGGGAATATATCCTGAACGTTCACTTCAAGAGATGCCATCTGACATGAAAAAACAGTACTTCACCCAGGATGGTGGATTTTACAATCTTCATCCAGACATTAAAAAGGCCGTGACTTTCAAAAAGCAAAATTTATTAGCAGATTCCTTTGGAACCAATTTTGACTTAATCATCTGTAGAAATGTTTTAATCTATTTTACCGAAGAGGCGAAGGACATGCTTTATAGAAAATTTGGCAATGCCCTAAAAAGTAATGGAATCTTATTTGTTGGGAGCACTGAACAAATATTTAATCCAGCGTCATATGGAATGGAAACAGAGGATACATTCTTTTATCGGAAAAAATAAACGTTTCGAAAAATGACAATTCTAATAATGTTTGTTAAAATATAGGAATCGAATTTGCCTTTTGGTAAATTCTTTTTCTTTATTCTCGTGGAAGCATAATCAAGAATTTTTGAAAAAATCTATCCGAAATTACAAAGATTATGATATATTGATACATAATCGCTTTAAATTACGAAAGTGAAATTCGTTTTTCACTCTATCATATAAGGGGGAAACATAAATGAGATATTTAACAGCCGGAGAATCACATGGACCGCAGCTTACAACAATCATTGAAGGTGTACCTGCAGGACTCGAAATAACAACGGAGGATATAAACCTTGAACTTGCTAGGCGCCAAAAAGGACATGGTCGAGGAAGAAGAATGCAAATTGAAAAAGACCAAGTAAATATCGTTAGTGGTGTAAGGCATGGTAAAACACTAGGTTCCCCAATTGCATTAGTTGTTGAAAACAATGACTGGAAGCACTGGACAAAGATTATGGGCATTGAACCGATTACGGACGAAGAAGCGGAAGATATTAAACGTAAAATTACACGCCCGCGTCCAGGACATGCAGACCTCAATGGTGCCATGAAATATGGACATCGAGATATGAGAAATGTTTTAGAAAGATCTTCTGCTCGTGAAACAACAGTGCGTGTTGCTGCTGGAGCTGTAGCTAAAAAATTCTTAGCTTCTTTAGGAATCCAAGTAGCTGGACATGTACTTGAAATTGGTGGCGTTCGTGCTAAGGATACGACATATTCAACACTTGAAGAATTAAAAACAAAAACAGAAGAATCACCTGTCAGATGTTTAGATGAAGAAGCAGGCGCAGAAATGATGAACGCGATTGATGAAGCGAAGAAAAATGGCGACTCAATTGGTGGAATTGTAGAAGTTGTTGTTGAAGGCGTACCAGCAGGTGTTGGAAGCTATGTTCATTATGATCGAAAGCTTGATTCTAAAATTGGAGCTGCCATGTTGAGCATCAATGCCTTTAAAGGTGTAGAATTTGGGATTGGTTTTGATGCTGCAAGAATTCCTGGTAGTCAAGTGCATGATGAAATCATTTGGGATAAAGAAAATGGCTATAAGAGAAGAACGAATAACTTAGGCGGATTTGAAGGTGGCATGACAAATGGTATGCCAATCGTGGTTCGAGGCGTCATGAAGCCTATTCCAACATTATATAAGCCACTAAAAAGTGTAGATATTGAAACAAAGGAAGTATTTGAAGCAAGTATTGAAAGATCGGATAGCTGTGCAGTCCCTGCTGCTTCCGTTGTTGCTGAAGCTGTAGTAGCTTGGGAAGTTGCAAATGCGATTGTTGAACAATTTGGTCAAGACAGAATCGATTTAATCCAAGAAAATGTAGCGAAAATGCGTGAGTATTCGAGGGAATTTTGATGGACAAGTTGACCATTTCAACAAAATCGAAATCATATCCGATGTACATCGGGACTGAAATTATTGATCAACTGCCTCAGGTAATAGAGGATACATGTAAATCGGTATCAAAGGTACTCGTCATATGTGACGAATCTGTTGCGGCACTTTATTTAGATAAAGTGCTCGACATCCTTAAGCAACAATATGATGAGCCGTTATCATATGTGATTCCTGCTGGGGAAAGTGCAAAATCTTTTGAAATGTATTTTCAATGCCAAACCTTCGCACTTGAAAAAGGATTGGATCGTTCTTCTGTGATCCTTGCCTTAGGTGGGGGTGTTGTTGGAGATTTAGCTGGGTTTGTAGCGGCAACTTTCATGCGCGGTATTTCGTTTGTCCAAATTCCAACTACATTACTTGCCCATGATAGTGCTGTAGGAGGCAAGGTTGCGATTAATCATGAACTTGGAAAAAACATGATTGGCGCATTTCACCAACCGAATGCGGTTTTATATGATATTGATTTAATGACGACATTACCTAAAGTAGAGCTTCGTTCAGGCTTTGCCGAGGTAATTAAGCACGGATTAATTTGGGATTCGGAGTTTTACGGGTGGTTGACTGAAAATATTACATCTTTAGAAGATTTAAAAGGTGAAAAACTCCAATATGCTGTATTAAAGGGTGTAGCTGTTAAAGCAAAAGTTGTTTCCGAGGATGAGCAGGAAAAAGGACTCCGTGCCATCTTGAACTTTGGTCACACCTTAGGTCATGCGATTGAAGCGGAATCTGGTTATGGAAAAATAACTCATGGTGATGGGGTAGCAATTGGGATGATTTTTGCTTTAAAGGTAAGCGAAAAGATCTTTAATATCGATCTATCATCTGAAAAAATTAGGGAATGGTTCCGTTTATTCGGATTTCCTACAACTATACCTGAAGGATTAGACCGAGTTAAGCTTCTTGAGCGTATGAAGCATGATAAAAAGGCTACATCTGGAAAAGTGAAAATGGTCTTGTTAAAACAAATTGGCGAAACAGTCATTCAAGATATTGATGATGAGCAATTACTTCGTTTTTTGAAGGATTTTCATTAAGTAGGTTGCTAGCGCAAAAAGGAGGGGCGAAGATGATACGGGGAATACGAGGTGCCACAACAATTGAAGTTAATAACAAACAAGAAATATTAGCTGCAACTGAAAAGCTATTACGTGACATGATTTCTGAAAACAAGATTGAAGCAGATGATGTTGCACAAATTCTTTTTTCAACAACTGAAGACATTGACGCAGCTTTTCCTGCTGCTGCTGCAAGACAAATTGAAGGCTGGGCATTTGTCCCAGTAATGAGTATGAGAGAAATTCCTGTTCCAGGCTCACTACAAATGTGCATTCGTGTGATGATGACAGTGAACACAGCCGCCAAACAAGAAGAGATCCAACATATTTACCAAGGTGGAGCCGTTGTCCTTAGACCAGACCTTTCCACTATCAAAGGTAATAATTAAAAACAATACATTGACAAAAACGCTGTGCATACGATAAGATAAATAACAATATTTAGTATAGTAAGAGTTTAGTAAGTTTTCTGAGTAGTTTTTGAGTCGAGTTTAGGGTAGATGAGAATGAGAGAGTTTAGCCGAGGTTAGCAGAGTTTATTTATGTTTACTTCTACCCAAAGATACGGATGTGTCTTTGGGTTGTTTATTTTTATCGTTTTTTCTAAAAAGCGATTCCAATCTTTATATACCTCCTAAATCCTCATTCTCCATATTACATGGAGGAGTGAGCCAATTGAATACGTATGATTTTTCCTCGTTTGCGTCCGATGCCAAGCAATATCGGACAATTCCGATTGTCAAACGTTTCTTAGTCGATACGTTGACACCCATTCAAATTTTTCAAAATTTAAACAACGAAGCATCCTTTCTACTTGAAAGTAAGGATCATGAATCCGACTGGTCTCGGTACTCATTTATTGGACTAAAGCCATTTCTGTTCATGAATGAAAATAAAGGTCACTATTATGTGAAAAATGAAAACCAGCAAAGCTTGGTAAAAAAGCCAACAATGAAGGATGCCTTTAATTGGATAAAGGATTATCTTGTCCTAAAACCACTTGATATTGAAATTCCTTTTTATGGAGGAGCAGTTGGTTATATTGGCTATGATGCAATTTCTACCTTTGAAAAGGTTAAAGAGCATTCAAACAATGATCTAAATATGGAACGTTACCAATTTTTCTTTTGTGAAACGATTTTGGCGGTAGATCATCATTCACGCGAATTGATTGTCATTCATTTTATTCGGTTAAATGGCGGAGAAGATGAAAGGATTCAAAAAGCTGTTTTTGAACATGCCAATTCCAAAATCAATATGTATTTATCGCGAATTATTCAAAACAAAGAACAAAGTGAAATGTTATTGCTCCCAAAAATACATGAAATACCGAATGTAACGGACATAAAAACAAATTTCGAAAAACAAGATTTTCTAGATGCGGTAGTTAAAATAAAGGACTATATTACCGCCGGAGATATTTTTCAAGGAGTTTTATCACAACGCTTTGAGATTCCGGTTTCTGTAAGTGGATTTCAGCTTTACAGGGTCTTGCGGATGGTAAATCCTTCACCCTATTTATTTTATATCAAAATCAATGACATCGAGATTGTCGGGAGCTCCCCTGAACGTTTAATTAAAATTCATAACAAACATCTTGAAATTCATCCCATTGCTGGAACAAGACGAAGGGGTAAAACGAAGGAAGAAGATGAGCTGCTAGCTACGGAATTACTTCAGGACGAAAAAGAGAAAGCAGAGCATTATATGCTCGTTGACTTAGCAAGAAATGATATTGGGCGGGTATCCACATTTGGTTCAGTTAAAACACCTGTACTTATGGAGATTGGTCGTTTCTCACATGTTATGCACATTATTTCAAAGGTAACTGGTGAATTAGATGAGAAAATTGACCCATTAGATGCATTACTTTCAGCATTCCCAGCAGGAACTGTATCCGGAGCACCAAAAATTAGAGCGATGCAAATTCTTGCTGAGCTTGAACCAACAGCACGAAACTTGTATGCAGGTGCCATTGCTTATATTGGGTTTGATGGAAATATAGATTCGTGTATTACGATTCGAACAGCAATCATAAAAGATGGTGTTGCTTATGTCCAGGCAGGAGCAGGGATCGTCGCTGATTCAGTTCCTGAACATGAGTGGATGGAAACAGTTAACAAAGCAAGCGCCTTAATTCAAACAATCCAATTAGCTGAAGAAGCTTTCGATAAGGAGGATATTCATGTTTAAACAACTTTTAAATAAATGTATCAACGGTGAGGTTTTAACTGAAGAAGAAAGCTATCAAGTGATGGATGTTATTATGTCAGGCGATGCAACTGCAAGTCAAATTGCAAGTTTGCTTTCAATCCTTCGTTTTCGCGGGGAAACAGTCGATGAGATGACCGGCTTTGCTAGAGCGATGAGAGAGCATATGATGCAGTTAGATTATGAAAGTGATCAAGTAATTGATACTTGCGGAACAGGTGGAGATGGCGCTTCTACCTTTAATATTTCAACTGCATCTGCAATCGTTGTCTCCTCCTTAGGAATAAAGGTTGCGAAGCATGGAAATCGAGCTGTGTCATCAAAAAGCGGTAGTGCCGATGTATTAGAGTATTTAGGTGTTGAAATACAATCGACACAAGAAGAAGCAAAAGCGGCCTTAAATAAACGAAACATGAGCTTTTTGTTTGCACCTATCTATCATGCAGCGATGAAGCATGCGGTAACTCCAAGACAGGAAATTGGATTCAGAACCATTTTTAATCTATTAGGACCGATGGCGAACCCGGCTAGATGTAAAAAACAGGTGTTGGGTGTGTATTCTACAGATTATGCAGAAAAAATGGCAAATGCCCTCGGAAAGCTTGGTTCAGAGCATGTTTTATTCGTCTCAGGCCGGGATGGACTAGATGAATGCAGTATTACAACTGAAACAGATATTGTGGAATTGAAAGATGGGGAAATAACTAGATTTGTTCTTTCGCCTGAGGATGTCGACCTTCCACGTGGAAATATGGAAGATATCCAGGTTTCATCTGTTGTTGAGAGCGCCAACCTGTTGCGGGATGTTTTATATAGTAACGCCAATCAAAGTGCAACGAATATTGTTTTGCTAAATGCAGGAGCAGCGATTTATATTTCAGGAAGAGTAAACAGTATTCGTGAAGGTGTTGAGATGGCAAGAGAAGCGATTGTAACTGGAATTGCCAGGAATCAATTTGAACAACTAAGAAGTCGTGAGGTGGAGTACTATGCTAAATAAAATCCTTGAACAAAAGAAAATCGAAGTAGAAAACATAATCTATCCTGAAATAGATTGCGAGGTTGAAAGAAAGTCGTTGTATGACGCACTCTCTAATCCAAACCGTTCACTTGGCGTCATTGCTGAAGTGAAAAAGGCATCACCATCAAAGGGAGTCATACGAGAGGATTTTCATCCAGTCTCCATCGCAACTGAATATGAGGAAGCGAAAGCGGATGCCTTATCTGTATTAACAGATAAAAAATTTTTTCAAGGTTCATTACATTATTTAATGGATATAAAGAAAAAAGTAAATATCCCTGTGTTGCGTAAAGATTTTATTGTTGATGCAAAGCAAATTAGACAAAGTGAAAAAATTGGGGCAGATGTCATTTTGTTGATTGGAGAAGCATTAGAACCCAATCAATTACATGAATATTATTGCGAGGCTTATGAAAGAGGCTTAGAGTGTTTAGTTGAAGTCCATTCACGGGAAACGCTGGAGCAGGTTTGTAGCATTTTTACCCCAATCATTCTTGGCATTAATAATCGAAATTTAAAAGTATTTGAAACTTCCATTACACATACAGAAGAAATTGCAAAAGAAGCTCCTTCCGAAAGTCTTGTTGTAAGTGAAAGTGGAATTCACACTCCGCAGGATATTAAGGACATCATTCAATATGGAGCTAAGGCTGTTTTAATTGGCGAGGCTTTTATGAAAGCAAAGTCTCCTGGAATCGGGATTAAGCAGCTGTTTGGAGAGGTTCCATATGCCACAACCTCTCATTAAATATTGCGGGAATAAAACGTTAGAGGATGTGCGGGTAGTTGCAAAAAGCAAAGCACATTATATTGGTTTTATTTTTGCAAACAGTAAGCGAAAGGTAAATCCCGTTGATGTAAATAAATGGTTGAAAAAAGTGGACCTATTGGATAAAAAAACGGTTGGGATCTTTGTGAATGCGAAACTAAATGAAATCGAAGCGGTATTGGGTGAAGTCTCTTTATCGGTCATACAGTGCCACGGGACTGAGTCGGTTGAATTTATTAAACTGGTAAAAAATAAAACTGGCTTAAACGTATGGAAGGTTATTCATCATGATGAACAGGGTCTTCGGACAATGAAAGAGTTTGCTGGTGTTGCTGATGGATATGTTGTTGATACTAAAGTTGTGAATATGTGGGGGGGCACTGGTGTTTCGTTTAATTGGGAGTCCATACCTCTCTATCAGCAGGAAGCAAGAAATCAAAATGTTCCTTGTTTCATAGCTGGAGGAATCGATTCTAAAAATATTGAAACTTTACTTGGCTACGATATTGATGGTTTTGATATTTCCAGTGGAATTGAACATAAAGGAAAGAAAGATCACACAATCATACAAACTATAGAGAAATGGGTGGATAAATGTGTTGAACGTACCAAATGAAAATGGGAGATTCGGTGATTTTGGCGGTAAGTTTGTACCTGAAACCTTGATGAAACCATTAGAAGAAATCGAACGGGCATTGGAAGAAGCTTACAAGGATGAAGAATTTCGTAATGAATATATTCGTATATTAAAAGAATACTCAGGACGACCAACAGCACTTACATACGCTGATCATTTAACGAAAGAACTAGGTGGAGCGAAAATCTATTTGAAGCGTGAGGACTTAAACCATACCGGAGCCCACAAAATAAACAATGCAATTGGTCAAGCGCTCCTTGCCAAACGAATGGGAAAGAAAAAGATAATCGCTGAAACCGGGGCTGGTCAGCACGGTGTAGCTGCTGCGACAGTTGCAGCTAAATTTGGACTGGAATGTAAGGTATTTATGGGTGTGGAGGACATCGAAAGACAAAAGCTTAATGTATTCCGAATGAGACTTTTAGGTGCTGAGGTTATCCCGGCCACTAGTGGTAACCAAACATTAAAGGATGCAACAAACGAAGCAATTCGGTACTGGGTACAGCATTGTGAGGATCACTACTATATGATTGGATCGGTCGTAGGTCCGCATCCATATCCAAAAATGGTCCGTGACTTCCAACGAATTATTGGTGATGAGGCAAGAGAACAGTTCCTAGAACGTGAAAATGAACTGCCCACCGCAATTGTTGCCTGTGTGGGTGGTGGAAGTAATGCAATTGGCATGTTCTATCCGTTTTTAAAGGATGATATATGCTTAGTTGGTGCTGAGGCTGCCGGTAAGGGTGTCGATACATCCTTACACGCAGCAACAATTACAAAAGGTACTAAGGGAATTATTCACGGCTCGTTAACGTATCTTTTACAGGATGAGCACGGTCAAATTACTGAGCCATACTCCATATCTGCTGGACTTGATTATCCAGGAGTTGGCCCTGAGCATGCTTATCTATCCGATAGTGGAAGAGTTAAATATGAAAGTGTAACAGATAAGGAAGCACTGGATGCCTTACAAATGTTAACTCGCATTGAAGGGATTATTCCTGCTATTGAATCTGCACATGCGATGGCAAAAGCAATCCAAATGGCAAAAGAAATGTCACCAGACGAATCCATTCTCGTTTGTTTGTCCGGCCGTGGTGACAAAGACGTCCATTCACTCATGACATACTTAGAAGAAGGAGAGGCTACTAATGAACACAACCTTTACGAACCGATTGCCCAAGGCTGAAAAACTATTTATTCCATTTATCGTTGCAGGTGATCCACATCCAGATGTGACCATTGAAATCGCACTTACCTTGCAAGAGGCAGGAGCTTCCATCCTTGAACTAGGAATTCCATATTCTGATCCATTAGCCGATGGACCTGTTATTCAAAGAGCCTCTGCTCGTGCTTTAAAAAATGGGGTTACATTGAAAAATTCAATGAATCTTGTTTCAGAAATGAGAAAAAAAGGGCTGAAAATTCCTGTAATTATCTTTACCTATTACAATCCTGTGCTACAATTAGGAGAAGAAAACTTTTTCGCTTTAGCGCGACAAAATGGTATAGACGGATTGCTTGTACCAGACCTTCCTTTTGAAGAAAGTGAAGACCTCAGAAGAAAATGCGAGAACGAGGGATTGAAATTTATCTCACTAGTGGCTCCGACGTCTTCAAGTCGAATTGAAAAAATCGCCTCACATGCACAAGGTTTCCTATACTGCGTATCATCCCTTGGTGTTACTGGTGTTCGAAATTCGTTGAATAATGAGGTATACTCGTTTTTACAGGAAGTAAAACGCTATAGTAATATACCTGTAGCAGTTGGGTTTGGAGTCTCTAATTCTTCTCAAGTAGAAGCACTTAAGGACTATTGCGATGGGGTTATCATGGGAAGTGCCCTTATCCAAAAGATTGAGGAGCATCTACCGGAATTAGTAAATGAGGAAACAAGAGCTACCGCCCTATACCATTTCAAAACTTTTGTAAGTGATGTATTGCATCCTATAAAAAATTAAGAGGTGTAGCTTCAGATGAATGTCAAAGAACAGCTATTAGACTTAAAACCATATCAACCAGGAAAACCGATTGAAGAAGTGAAAAGAGAATATGGCTTAGAAAAAATTGTGAAATTAGCTTCAAATGAAAATCCATATGGATGCTCAGAAATAGCCAAGGAAGCAGTAAAAAACAGCTTAGATTCATTTGCCGTTTACCCTGATGGCTATGCTACTGAATTAAGAGAAAAGCTTGCAAAGCATTTGGGTGTGGATGGTAAACAAATTCTTTTTGGAAATGGGTCTGATGATGTTATTCACATTATTACAACTGCGTTGCTTGCGCCTGGAAAAAATACAGTTATGGCGAATCCATCATTTTCTCAATATAAGCATAATGCCATTATTGAAGGAGCGGAGGTTCGCGAGGTTGAGTTAATTGATGGCCATCATGATCTTGATGGAATGCTAGGACAAATCGATGAGAATACAGAAATTGTATGGGTCTGCTCTCCAAACAACCCTACAGGAGTGTATGTGAATTCAGAAAAACTACATACCTTCTTAAAGCAAGTTCCAAGTCATGTTCTAATTATTATGGATGAAGCTTACTATGAGTTTGCAGCAAATGAAAAGGATTATCCGAGTACAGTTGCTCTTTTAAATGACTATCCAAATCTTCTTATTTTAAGAACTTTTTCGAAGGCATACGGGCTGGGCGGTCTACGTGTTGGCTATGCAATCGGAAATCGCGATTTTATTAACAAAATTGAACCTGTTCGTCAGCCGTTCAATTCCAATCGAGTTGGTCAAATAGCAGCATCTGCCGCATTGGATGATCAAGACTTCATTGCAACTTATGTTGAAGAAAATAAAAAAGGCCTGCAGCAGTTCTATACATTCTGTGAGGAAAATAATTTATCTTATTATCCATCGTTCGGAAATTTCATTTTGATAAATTTTGAACAGCCAGGAGATAATGTGTTTCACTATTTATTGGAGCGTGGCTTCATTGTTCGATCAGGAAATGCTTTAGGCTATCCAACTAGTGTTCGAATCACAGTCGGTACTGAGGAACAAAATAGTGAACTCATAGCTTTACTTACAGAAATGCTAAAAAATCAAAAGAACTAATACTATGGGGGTTCCTTGTAACCCCCATTCGTGTTTCTAATACGGTGGTGATGGTATGAAAACAAATGTGCTTGTGATTGGACTTGGTTTAATTGGGGGTTCAATTGCGCTTGCAATTAAGAAGGAACATCCTGATGCAATCATTTATGGTTTTGATAGTAATACAGAATCATCACTACTAGCAAAAACATTGAAGGTGATTGACGAAGCTGTATTTGAACTAGAGGAAGTCATACATACGTGTGATTATATTTTTATTTCGGTTCCGGTCAAACAAACCGTTGGCATTATTCATGAATTAAGTACCTATGCACTTAAAAAAGATGTTATTGTGACCGATGTCGGAAGTACGAAACAACAAATTGTTCAAATAGCAGATTCTATTTTGGGAAATCAAGGGGTAACCTTTGTCGGTGGCCACCCGATGGCTGGCTCTCATAAAAGCGGGGTTGTTGCTGCAAAGGAACATTTATTTGAAAATGCATTTTATATTTTTACCCCGCATAATGAGGCATCTTCAAGTAAATTAGCTGTTGAACAGCTAAAAGCCTTATTAATAGGGACAAAAGCAAATTTTGTAATAATGACGCCAGAGGAGCATGACCGAGTTGCTGGTGTGATTAGCCACTTTCCGCATATTGTTGCAGCGAGTCTTGTTCATCAAGCCCAAAAATATGATAAGGAAAATGAGCTCGTGCGTCCGTTAGCAGCTGGAGGTTTTCGAGATATTACTAGAATTGCATCTAGCAATCCTTCAATGTGGCGTGATATATTATTACAAAATCGGAATGTATTGCTAGACCTTTTTGAAAAATGGATAGACGAAATGGAGCAAATCCGAAATTTTGTGGCAAATGGCAATGCTGATCATATTTATGATTATTTTTTGGATGCTAAAAACTTTCGTGATGGTCTTCCCTCACGTTCAAAAGGTGCAATCCCTTCCTTCTATGATTTATATGTTGATATTCCGGACTATCCAGGTATTGTTTCTGAAATTACTGGACTTCTCGCACAGGAAAGAATAAGCATTACAAATATCAGAATTATTGAAACGAGAGAGGAAATCTATGGAGTGCTAAGAATTAGCTTCCAAAGTGACGAGGATCGTCAGAAGGCGAGAGTTTGTATTGAAAGCAAGACCAGTTTTGGTACATATAATGGATAATGGAAAATGTTTTCTAGGGGTGGTAATATGGATTCGCTAAAGCTACGTACAAATATTGCTGGATTAAATGGTTCAATTGATATTCCTGGGGATAAATCGATTTCCCATCGTTCCATTATGCTTGGCGCTATCGCACAAGGAAAAACGATTGTAGATAACTTTCTACTAGGGGATGACTGTTTAAGTACGATTAGCTGTTTTGAAAAATTAGGTGTAAAAATAAAACAAGACGAGAATCATGTTGAAATCGAGGGAGCAGGCTTCGACGGGCTACGTGAGCCAATTGAGGTATTAGATACAGGCAACTCAGGAACGACCACTAGATTAATGGTTGGTCTTCTTTCAGGTGTCCCCCTTCATACCTGCATAATCGGTGATGAGTCAATTGCAAAAAGGCCGATGAAACGTGTTACTGAGCCACTGCGTCAAATGGGTGCGAAAATAGACGGAAGAGATGACGGTAATTTTACCCCTTTAGCGATCCGTGGAGGGTCATTACAGGGGATTGACTATGTTTCCCCTGTAGCAAGTGCACAAGTAAAATCCTCGATTCTTTTAGCGGGTTTACATGCTAAAGGAACAACAACTGTTACTGAACCACATAAATCGAGGGACCATACCGAACGTATGCTACGAGCTTTCGGTTGTGAGGTGGAAGAGGACGGACTTACTGTTAAGTTAGCTGGTGGTCAGAAATTAACTGGGACAAATATTCAAGTTCCTGGTGATATTTCCTCAGCTGCTTTTTTCCTTGTAGCAGGGGCGATTGTGCCAAATAGTCGAATTACGTTAAAAAATGTTGGGATGAATCCAACTAGAACTGGGATTATTGAGGTTTTGGTTAAAATGGGAGCTCGTCTCGAGATTGAAAATGAAAGAATTAAGAATAATGAACCTATTGCTGACTTAACCATTCAGACTTCGGAGTTAACAGGTATTGAAATTGGTGGCGACATTATTCCTCGTCTGATTGACGAAATTCCTGTTATTGCGTTATTAGCTAGTCAAGCGCAAGGAAAAACGGTGATCAAAGATGCAGCGGAATTAAAAGTGAAGGAAACAAATCGAATTGATACTGTTGTCGCTGAGCTATCAAAGCTTGGTGCAGTAATCGAGCCAACTGATGATGGGATGATTATTTATGGTGACAAGAAACAATTGTCTGGTGGAAATGTCCATAGTCATGGTGATCACAGAATTGGAATGATGCTTGCTGTTGCAGCGTGTATTGCAAATGGTGAAGTAACCCTGTCAGATTCTGAATCCATTTCTGTTTCATACCCAAGCTTTTTTGAACATCTAAATGTATTAATTGAAGAAATTTAACACTTTAAAACCCATGGAAACTAAACTCCATGGGTTTTAAGTATTTACAGGACAAAATTTAACATACATCCTCCACTTTTCGCATAGCTTGTCTTAAGGATATTTGTACACTGATGAACTGTGAAAGGAGAGGTTTGATGCCATATATATTGGAAAAAGCGAATGTCCTAAAAGATAACAAGGTTGTTACATGCTCGATTCTTATAAAAAATCAACGTATTGATTATATGAAAGAAAACCTCAAAAGACTTTCTTTTATGAAAACGAACTTATCCCAATATTTATTAACACCTGGACATGTTATGATGAACTACTCCTTTACGAAGGAACAATCATTTCAAACATTTAAAAAGGAAATGACGGAAGGCTATTTACAAAAAGGTTGTACAACATTACTTGTCATGAGTGATGTGAAGAATGAAAATGAAATAGCTATTTCACTTAAAAATACAAGACATTTTTTATTAAATAGCCCAATTGATTTCTATTTAGGCGTCCGTATTCCAATTGAAAGTTTAACTCCATCTTTTCTAGTCGCGTGTAGGCGTAAAAAAATCCCGGTAATAATTGTCACGATTAATAAAATGGATGATTTATACAAGGTACCATGGGGCTGGATTAGGGAGTCCTATCATTCCTATCAAATTCCAATCATCCCAGAATGGAAAATGAAAGAGAAAGCCATTTTGAATAGCAGTCGAAAGGAAATGATTTGGAGGGAGATTACCAAGGATAATCGAATCCCGACAATCCCGGTCTGCCCAAGTATGGATGAGCCATTATCTATTGATATGTTAAAAAAGATTGGGATTTACCCTGATAAAGGAGATATTCGCGTTGGTGGGGAACTGGACTACAATCTCTATAATCATGATTCAATAAGCTATTCAGTTGATGAAAAACCATCTCTCGATTATCATAAACTTATACCTACTATCACCATGCACAAGGGAAATTTTACGAAGGTAGACAACCAGGTATACTTTCGTTCCGGTTTTGGTAATGAATGTATAGTGAAAAAACCCGGTTTTTTTGTATCATCTTTTGATAAAGGTGTATTGGTGAATGAGAGATAGATAAGAGGAGTTAATAAATCATGCATAGATTAGAGGAAGCAATTCAGCTAGTAGAAAACGGTAAGGTAGAAGAAGGGCTCAAATCCTTAAAAAAGCTAAGAGAATACTCAAATGATGATGAGAAATATACAATTGCTGAGAATTATTTTAAATGGGGCTTTGTCGAGGAGGCAAAAGAAATCGTTGAGGAATTAATATCCCGATACCCTGACGAAGGTGAATTATTTGTTTTTTTAGCAGAAATCCTGATTGACCTTGATATGGAAGAGGAAGCAATCAATATTTTAGAACAAATTGCCGAAAATGACCCCGTATACTTAGAATCCCTTGTTTTACAAGCTGATTTATTCCAAATGCAAGGTTTATATGAAGTTAGTGAACAGAAGCTACTTTTAGCGAAGGAAAAAGCAGATGATGAAACGATCATTGATTTTGCTTTAGCTGAATTATATTCAAGTCATGGAGAATACAACAAAAGTATCCCTTATTATGAGAGGGTTTTACGCAGAAATGATGAAATAGCGGGTGTTAATGTTAACGCTCGAATTGCGGAAAGTTTTAGTACAACAGGTAAGTTTGAAGAAGCTCTTCCGTTTTATGAGGAAGCCATCAAAAAACAAGAAGATAGCAACACATTGTTTGGTTTCGGTGTTACCGCTTATCAAGCAAAATTTTATAAAAAAGCAATTGAAGTTCTGGATCGACTAAAGGAACTTGACCCGGACTATGGTTCTCTTTATTTATATCTTGCGAAGGCATATGAAGAAGAGGCTAGCTTAGCGGAAAGCTTTAAAGTCTTATTAGAAGGGCTTGAAGTGGAGTCATTAAACAAAGAACTGACTTTCTACGCTGGTAAAATATCTATGATGCTAGGTGATAAGGAAAATACGGAAAAATATCTTCGTGCAGCTGTGGCAATAGACCCAGGGTATGTGGAAGCAATTTTACAACTTTCAAAGTTTTTACTGCGTGAAGAAAGATTTGAGGATGTAGTCGAATGCCTTGACTCCGTCATGAGCTATGGTGAGTATGATGATCGATTCGAGTGGGATCTTGGCCTTGCGAAAAATAAATTAGAACAATATTCGGATGCATTAAACCATTACCGTCATGCATATACTTCTTTTAAAGAAACTCCAGAGTTTTTAGAAGAGTTTGGATATTTCTTGTTGGAGGACGGAAAAAGACAAGAGGCAATCGAAGTATTTAAGGAACTTTTAAAGCTTGATCCAATGAAGTACGAGATTGAATCATTAATTTCTGAGTTGGAGTAAGTTAAATTTTTTCGGTTAGAAGGATATTTTGATGTAAATGTTGAAGTATATCAGTATATTAACTTTATTCAGCCTTGGACTGAATAAAGTAAGCCTCCGGCGGATGCCACGATTTTTCAGAGGAAATTTTTCGAGCGTAGGATCAAAGACTAAAAACGCCACGTCCTGATGTCTTCGTCTTTGTGACCCACCTCGTGTGTGCCTAAAAAATCGGGCCCAAATACGCCAAGGTGCATTTGATTTTTCAACTCAATACTAGCAGAGGAGGGAAGCATGCGATGACTACCCCTGTATCTGTCAACGAGAAAAAAGACTTTATTCGCTGGTTTCTAAATAATTATCAGCTAAAGAGAAGAGAGTGTGTTTGGATTCTAAACTACTTAATGAGCCATGACCAACTCATGAAAAATGTCCACTTTGTCGAGCAAGCCCAATACTGTCCTCGAGGAATCATTATGTCGACGCATTGTGTTGATGATGTACCTTTCCGTTTTTATAAGGAAAACGTCATGACAACTGATGCTGAAAAGTCATTCCATGATATTCGATTAAACAGGGAAGAAGAAATTTATATCCAACTTAATTTCAGATCGTCCTTCCATTCTCCGAATTATGTGGCTGTACTCGAAGAGAATCCATATATGCCTAAGCATCTTCAGGTGAACGAACAGGATAAAGAGCTTGCGAAAAAATTTCTAGAGGAATCCATTCACCTGTTTCAAAAAGAGCATCTGTTAAAGCGAATTGATGAAGCGCTTGATAGACAGGATAAAACAGAGTTTCAGAGGCTGACTGAACAGCTAAAGCAATTATAAAATAGTGAGTTAAAATGTAGGGGCTGACTGGGTGTCAGTCTTTTTTATTTATGCTAAATATGGTATGGTAGTTTGGGAGTTTAGCTTTGAATGCTACTTAGAGTACGCGCATTGATTTAAGAACAGCAAATGGGAAAGGAAGCATACATAATGAAATGGGTAACAAAGGATATGGATGTTTATTTACAGGCAAAGGAATATGTTGATACAGCTGTTATTCCATTGATTCCTGTTTCGCTTGAAGGGAATTTGAAAAATACAGTTTCAATGGGAGAGTTCATTACCATCCTTTCAAATGAAGTGGAACGACAATTTAAAGGAAGAATCATATTATTTCCTGCCTTTACCTATTCAAATGGAGAAGGTCTAGAAATGGCGAAGAGTCGTTTAAACCAATGGACAAGCGATTTGATTGGCGGTGGGATGAAGCATACTATTTTTATCACTTCTGATAGCAGCTGGAAGCAAGTAGAATTTGACTTAAACGGCTCACTTATTTGGCTGCCTACCTTACCACTTGAATATGTAGAAGAAAAATACAAGCAAACAATGCTACAGGATCAAATGAAACAACTTGTTACATTATTTACGAACATTTGGCAAAAATAATTCATTATGTGAAAATAATAATAAAAAATGCCTAACTTTTCCTTAGAAAGTCACATAGTTGCCATTGTTTCAGCAAATCCTATTATTGACCTCTACCAAATATTGATATATCATGAGAATGTCCTAGTTTTAAATGTGTACAATTATGTCCGGTTTGGACTTAGCTTAGCATAGAGGGGGGAAAAAAATGAGCGAGAATAAACAACGGGTATCAAGACGCCAATTTCTAAACTATACACTAACTGGTGTAGGTGGTTTCATGGCAGCTGGAATGTTAATGCCAATGGTCCGCTTTGCAATTGACCCATTACTTCAGCCTGAAGCTGAACATGACATGGTTCAAGTGGTGAGTGTTGATAAGATTACGAATGATCCACAAAAATTTGATTTTAAAGTAAATCAAGTTGATGCTTGGTATGAATCAGACGTTGCATATTCTGCATGGGTTTATAAAAATGATAAAGGCGACATCGTTGCATTATCACCAGTATGTAAACACCTTGGATGTGCAGTTTCTTGGGCTGAAGATCCAGCTAACCCGGATCGTTTCTTCTGTCCTTGTCACTACGGTTTATACGAAAAGGATGGTAAGAACGTGCCTGGTACACCACCAATGGGCCCATTAGATTTATATGAAAGTCAAGTGAAAGATGGTTATTTATATTTAGGCAAAACAAAGTCAAATCCTGTAGGAGGAAAGTAATCAATGTTAAATAAGATATTTGATTGGGTTGATGAACGACTTGATATTACTCCTCTATGGGCAGATATTGCAGACCACGAGGTTCCTGAGCACGTAAACCCAGCGCACCACTTTAGCGCATTTGTTTATTGCTTTGGAGGACTAACATTTTTTATCGTTGTCATCCAAGTTCTTTCTGGTATGTTCTTAACAATGTACTATGTACCAGATATCATCAACGCATGGAATTCTGTCTACTATTTACAAAATGAAGTAGCGTTCGGACAAATTGTTCGTGGAATGCACCACTGGGGAGCGAGTCTTGTAATTGTTATGATGTTCTTACATACTCTCCGTGTATTTTTCCAAGGTGCTTATAAAAAACCGCGTGAGCTTAACTGGATTGTTGGAGTATTAATTTTCTTTGTAATGTTAGCTCTTGGTTTAACAGGTTATCTATTACCTTGGGATATGAAAGCGTTATTTGCAACAAAGGTTACACTCGATATTGTTAATGCAACACCGATTTTAGGGCCGTACTTAAAGACGTTAATTGCGGGTCATACTGAAATTGTTGGTGCTCAAACATTAACGCGTTTCTTCGCGATTCATGTGTTCTTCTTACCAGCTGCATTATTCGGTTTACTAGCTGCTCACTTTATCATGATTCGCCGTCAAGGTATTTCTGGTCCACTATAGGATGCAAGACCTTTGACTTCACGAAATGAAGTGTAAATTAAACAGCACTTTTAACAGTTTATCTAGATTAAAATGAAATATATGTACAATCTCTTTTGAATGAAAATTCTCTAAAAAGGAGGGGGACCGATTATGCATCGCGGAAAAGGAATGAAATTTGTTGGGGACTCCCGTGTTCCTGTAAGTAATAAAAAGCACATTCCTAAGGATTACTCCGAGTATCCAGGAAAAACAGAAGCGTTCTGGCCAAACTTCCTACTAAAAGAATGGTTAGTTGGTTCTGTATTCTTAGTAGCTTTTTTATGTTTAACAGCAGCACACCCATCACCATTGGAAAAAATCGCTGACCCTACTGCGTCAGGATATATTCCACTACCAGACTGGTATTTCTTATTCTTGTATCAATTGCTTAAATATTCATATGCATCAGGTCCATACACAGTAATTGGTGCACTTGTAATTCCAGGACTTGCTTTCGGAGCACTTTTACTTGCTCCATTCCTAGATCGTGGTCCAGAACGTCGACCATCTAAGCGTCCAATTGCTACTGGTCTTATGCTTTTAGCTATTGCTGCAACAGTTTACTTAACTTGGGAATCTGCTTCTCAAGTTGACTGGGAAGCAAGAGCTGAATCTGCTAAAATCGTAGCAGGGGCAGAGATTGATAAGGAATCTGAAGGATATCTGCTATACCAAGAAAAAGGCTGTATCGGATGTCACGGTGCTGACTTAGAAGGTGGACCTGCAGGTAAAGCGTTAGTTGATAACGGACTTTCACCTGAGGAAATTGCAGACATTGCGGTGAATGGTCAAGGAGGCATGCCTCCAGGTATGTTCGAAGGAACTGATGAAGAATTACAGAAGCTTGCTGAATTTATTTCAAGCGTAACTTCTAAATAATCAAGCAAAAAGCTGACTTTTTATAGGTCAGCTTTTTTCATCTTGACAAAGTAACCGCTTTTAAGAGAATCTTGAGGTAAGAAAAATGGAAAGTTGGTACATAAATGAAGTGGATTACATATTTAATGGGGCAACGCTGGGTACTTTGGATTCTTTTACTCATTAATGTTCCAGGTACTATTTACGGTTATATTTGGTACGAAAGTCAACTAAACATTACGCCACCAAAATTTTTAATTTTTGTTCCAGACAGTCCAACGGCAAGCTTGTTTTTTTGCTTTGTGTTAATTGCGTTTTTGCTAAGAAGTAATTGGCCGCTTATTGAAGCATTGGCCGTCGTTACCCTTTTTAAATACGGAATTTGGGCAGTCGTCATGAATATACTTACCTATTTTGTCGATGGTCTAGATGTTTATGGGTATATGCTTATCTTTTCTCACCTTGGGATGGCGATTCAAGGACTATTATATGCTCCGTATTATCGCATAAAGCCGATTCATTTAGTAATTGCGGCCGTATGGACCCTACATAACGATGTCATTGATTACGTTTTCTTTATGATGCCAAGTTATAGTGTGCTCGATCAATATATTCCACAGATCGGTTATTTTACATTTTGGCTAAGTATCGTTTCCATCTTAATTACATATCTACTTTGTATAAAAAAAGATCGCTACCAGTTAGACCTCCAATAAAATTGTTGGTCTACTCTTGTCCAATCTATCATACATTTTAATAGATGTTTGAGGAGGGACAAGTATGAAAATTTCTAGAATAATATGCATTCTTTGTTTTATAATTATGATTCATCCTATATCCATAAACGCTACCTCCAACGAAGAAAACTGGGATAAGCTTGATCAAATTTCGGATCAGGCTTTGCAAATGGTGAAGCAAGAAAGATACAAGGATGCCAAGCAATTATTAACACATTTTTCAAATGAATTCCTACGTATGAATCAGCGTGAGCAATCTTTTTCTATTGATGAACTTCGGATTATTTCAGTAACCCATGATTCAGCCATTGAAGCAGTTACCTCTACTTCGCTTAGCTTTGAAGAGAGAATCAATCGGGTTACCCAATTTCGTTTAGTGGTAGATGCGATGAGATCTGAGCATCAGCCGATGTGGACGGAAATGGAAGATTCGATTATGACGACGTTTGGGCAAATGAAAGAGACTGTTGAAGAAGGGGATAATGAAACATTTAATCAATTGCTTACTATCTTTCTATCAAAATATAATATGATACATCCGAGTATTACAGTAGACATTACACCCCAGGATGTTCAAAAAATAGACTCGCATATTGCATTCTTAGGTACGTACCGTAATGAGGATTTGAAGGCAGTTACTAGAAAGCAGCAGCTCGACCAAATGGAGCTAGATTTAAAAAACATGTTTGAGCGTATGACAGAGGATGATGCCGACCCGTCATTAATTTGGGTGATGATCTCAACAGGTGGGGCGATAATTCTTACATTAATCTATGTCGGTTGGAGAAAATATAAGGGTGACAAGCAAAAACGCCAAAAACAAAGAGATTACGATGATCGCTGAAAGTGGGGCAACCCACTTTTCTTTTTTTATTTTTTTTGTAAGCAAGACAATTGACATTGGAAGAGACTCTAACTAAAATTAAATTATATTATAGTTTGGAGGAAATAAAATGATTCTAGTTTATTTTGCTTTGATCATTATCATTCCGATATATGCGCAAATTAAGGTTAAGAGCGCATATAAGAAGTATTCACAAATTTCTTCCTCGTCTGGCATGACAGGTGCGGAAGTAGCAAGACGAATACTTGATCAAAATGGTTTGTATGATGTAAGAATCGAAGAAACACCTGGTGTATTATCAGACCATTATGACCCAAGGTCAAAGGTTGTTCGACTATCAACAAACAATTACTATGGTAACTCAATTGCAGGTGCAGCAGTTGCGGCCCATGAAGTTGGACACGCAATTCAAGACCAACAAAATTATGCTTTCCTTCGTTTCCGCCATGCACTTGTACCGGTAGCGAATATTGGATCAAATTTTTCTTGGATTTTAATCATTGCAGGTTTAATTTTCACATTGCCAAGCTTAATGCTCTATGGAATTATCTTTATGGCAGCAGCAGTATTATTCCAGCTTGTTACACTACCAGTTGAATTCAATGCCTCGTCAAGAGCAATGAACGAAATTGTCTCAGCAGGCGTCATTAGAAACGACGAAGAACGCGAAACAAAAAAAGTACTAAACGCAGCAGCACTTACCTATGTTGCAGCAGCTGCAGTAGCGGTTCTTGAGCTATTGAGATTGATCTTAATGTATACAGGAATGACCCGAGAAGAATAACAAACGAAAGCTGGTTAACCAACGTGGATAACCAGCTTTTATATGCTAAAATTCAATTTTTACCCATAAATCAACGCTCAATCGGCTTTTTATTCTCATCCAACGTAAAACCTTCTCCAAGCACATCGTGTACATCACTAACTGAAACAAAAGCATGTGGATCTACAGAGATAATCACCTGCTTTAAACGACCGACTTCACTTCTTCCGACAACACAATATAAAATATGCTTCTCCTGCTTCGTATACGAACCCATTCCCTTTAAGATTGTTACCCCTCGTTCCATCTCATGTAAAATCTTTTCAGCAATCTCACTATTCTTTTCTGAAATAATCATAGCGCCTCTAGCTGCATATGCTCCTTCCTGCATAAAATCGATCACCCTTGCCCCGATAAAGACAGCAAGCAACGTGTACATAGCCTCACGGTAAGAAAGATAGAAAATGAGGGAGACCGTAATAACTACCGCATCAAATAAAAACATCGTCCGTCCCATCGGCCAGCCAACATATTTTCGAACAAGCCTTGCGATAATGTCAACTCCACCTGTTGTTCCACCATAACGAAAAATGATTCCAAGACCAACTCCAATAAATACTCCCGCAAATAATGCAGCTAGCATTAAGTCTCCATCAAGAGGGATATCAAATTGATACCGTTGAAAGAACCATAAAAATATTGAAACACTTACAGTACCGATAAGTGTATAATAAAATGCAATACGACCAAGTAGCTTCCAACCAAGAAAAAACAGTGGAACATTTAAAATTAAATTCGTATAGGACGGATCAAATTTAAATAGAAAATAGAGCAATAGCGTGATTCCTGTAAAACCACCCTCCGCAAGATTATTTTGCATATTAAAATGCACGATTCCAAACGAAAATATGGCGGAACCTAATAAAATGAAAATAATATTTTTTATCGAAAACTTCAACGTAATATACCCCCGAAATAGAAATAATTGCCACTTTATTATAAAGTATGGGTGAAAAACAAACAAATCATGTCGTATATAGATTCAAATACGCCTTGGCGTACTTGCGCCCGATTTTTTTAGGCCCACA
>NZ_JBALOP010000025.1:59208-71901 GCF_036962685.1 Bacillus sp. JJ1566
CATCCGCCGGAGGCTTAAAATTAATTCAGTAGAAGCTACTCACTTCTATTGAATTAATTTTATTATTTGTCAAAAAGCTATATTTTAAGCTAACATAAGAATAGAATCGATAGAGGTGATAGTGATGGCAGATAAAACAATGAAACAACTCCAAGAAGAGGTAGACGCATACATAGGCCAGTTTAAAGAAGGCTATTTTAGTCCGCTTGCATTACTTGCAAGGCTGACAGAGGAATTAGGTGAACTCGCGAGGGAAGTCAATCACTATTATGGTGAAAAGCCTAAAAAAGATACCGAAACGCAAAAAAGCATGGCTGAGGAAACGGGTGACCTGTTATTTGTTCTGATTTGTCTTGCAAATTCCTTGAACATTGACCTAGAGGACGCACATAATACTGTTATGAACAAATTTAATACAAGAGATAAAGATAGATGGACACGAATTGATACTAACAAATAAAGGGGAAGACAAAATGGATCTAATTAAAATCGTAATTGCCGGACCAAGGGGGAGAATGGGAAAAGAAGCGGTTGCCCTTGTTCAGGCAACAGAGAATTTTTCACTAGTCGGGGTGATCGATCGTAAAAATAATGGTCAGTCATTAAGTGATGTTGAAGGCTTCTCAAATGTAGATGTTCCTATATTTACGGATATTGTAGAATGCTTCTCTGAAACAAAACCAGATGTGTTGATTGACTTAACTACACCTGAAACGGGTAAATACCACACCAAAGTTGCAATTGAACATGGTGTACGCCCGGTAGTAGGCACAACAGGCTTCACTAAAGAAGAACTAGACAGACTTTCAACGATGGCTGAGGAACGTAGAGTAGGTGCAATTATTGCTCCTAATTTCGCAGTCGGTGCTGTGCTAATGATGAAATTCTCACAAATGGCTGCCAAATATTTTCAAGATGTGGAAATAATCGAGCTTCACCATGATCAAAAACTCGATGCGCCATCTGGAACAGCAGTGAAAACAGCAGAACTATTGACAACAGTTAGAGAATCAAAGCAACAAGGACATCCAAATGAAAAAGAAACCATTCAAGGAGCACGTGGTGCAGAATATGATGGAATTCGCATACATAGTGTACGCTTACCTGGACTTGTCGCACATCAAGAAGTAATGTTTGGTGGAAATGGACAAATGCTTTCTATTCGTCATGATTCATTCAACCGTTCTTCCTTTATGTCAGGTGTTAAATTATCTGTTGATACCGTAATGAATCTTGATATTTTAGTGTATGGATTAGAAAATATTATCGAATAAGGGGATACCGAACAATGAAAATAGCCTTAATTGCTCATGATAATAAGAAAACAGACCTTGTACAATTTTCAACAGCTTATACCTCTATTTTAGAACAGCACGAATTGTTTGCGACTGGAACAACAGGCTTACGCATCTCTGAAGCAACTGGACTACAAATCCACCGTTTCCAATCAGGACCACTAGGTGGCGATCAAGAAATCGGTGCAATGATTGCAAAAAATCAAATGGACATGGTGATCTTTTTTAGAGACCCACTAACTGCTCAGCCGCATGAGCCAGATGTTTCCGCATTAATTAGACTATGTGATGTGTATTCTGTTCCATTAGCTACTAATATGGGTACGGCAGAGGTTCTAATTCATGGACTTGAAAAAGGTTTTTTTTCGTGGCGTGAGATTATCCGTGACAGACAAGAAGGAAATAATCTATAATCCTTTGAACTTTTATTAATACATATGTGTATTTGACGCAGAAGTGGGAGATTCATCAATGAAACTTAAAATTGGGATTACCTGTTATCCATCAGTTGGGGGATCAGGTATCATTGCTACGGAGTTAGGGAAGCTGCTTGCAGAAAAAGGACATGAAATTCATTTTATTTCTTCAAGTCTTCCGTTTCGTTTAAATAAAATCTATTCAAATATTTATTTTCATGAGGTGGAGGTAAACCAGTATTCAGTTTTTAAATATCCACCATATGACCTTGCATTAGCAAGTAAAATGGCAGAGGTTACAAAAAGGGAGAAGCTTGATCTTCTACATGTACATTACGCAATCCCACATGCAGCTTGTGCTTATTTAGCGAAGCAAATGGTAGGTGGGGATGTCAAGATTGTGACGACCCTTCATGGAACAGATATAACTGTTCTCGGATATGATCCCTCCTTAACGGAACTCATTCGGTTTGGAATCGAGCAATCCGATGCAGTGACAGGTGTTTCTCAATCACTTGTCGAGCAAACCTATGAATTAATTGAGCCGAAAAAAGAGATTAAAACGATTTATAATTTCGTGGACGAGAAAATTTACTACAAACGAGATGTAGCTGACTTACGCAAACAATATGGGATTGGGGAAGATGAAAAAGTCATTATCCATGTTTCCAATTTCCGAAAGGTAAAACGCGTACCTGATGTTATTGAAGCATTTAACTTGATTCAAAAAGAAGTAAAATCCAAGCTGTTATTGGTCGGTGATGGCCCGGAATTAACTACAGCCTGCAAATTAATTAGCAAATTTGGACTAACTGATAAAGTTCTTCTTTTAGGAAAACAGGAAAATCTGCCGGAACTTTATTCAATTAGTGACTTAAAGCTTTTATTATCTGAAAAAGAAAGCTTTGGACTAGTTCTAATTGAAGCAATGGCTTGTGGGGTTCCTACAATCGGAACCAATACTGGCGGAATTCCAGAGGTCATAGATGAAGGTGTAGATGGTTATATTTGTGAGCTTGGTGATTTAGAAGACATCGCCAATAAAGCAATTTCTCTATTAAACGATACTAGATTACATAAAAAAATGTCTAAACAGGCAATCCGTTCTGTTCAGCAAAAGTTTAACTCTGAGAGAATTGTCAATGATTATGAGGACTTGTATTATTCAATACTTAAAGACAAACGGTGATTGGGGCTACAGAAGATGGAAGGACCTTTTGTAAAAGCAAAAGAAATTCTAACAATTTTACATAACAATGGCTATGAGGCTTATTTTGTCGGTGGTTCAGTCCGTGATTATCTTCTACAACGACCGATTGGTGATATTGATATTGCAACCTCTGCAAGACCGGAACAAATTATGGATATGTTTCAAAAAACAATTGATGTCGGTGCGGTTCATGGAACAGTGATTGTTTTACATAAGGGTGAGGAATATGAGGTAACTACATTTCGAACTGAGGAGGGGTATGACGATTATCGACGACCCTCTCATGTTGAATTTGTCACTTCCCTTCACGAGGACTTAAAAAGAAGAGACTTTACGATGAACGCGATTGCGATGACAATCGATGGAGACATTATCGATCCTTTCGGAGGAAAAAAAGCAATTGAAAAGAAACGAATCCAAACAGTAGGTGACCCTAACGAACGTTTTTTTGAAGATGCACTTAGGATGATGAGGGCTGTTCGATTTTCAAGTCAATTGTCCTTTTTGTTATACAAGGAAACGGAATCAGCCATCTCTGATAATGCGTCGTTATTAAAAAAGATTTCTGTTGAGCGGATTACAATCGAATTTGAGAAATTACTCAGTGGTCCAAGCTGCCAAGATGCAATTCCAATCTTGATAAAAACAAATTTATTTCAATACATACCTGGTTTAGCTGACGAAACCCGCCATTTGGAACGATTTTCCTTCTATAAATGGAATCAACTTCAAGAGAGGGCTGAGTATTGGACACTTGTTTGTTATTTACTGAACAAGGATGATATAAAAACTTTTTTAAGACAATGGAAGTTACCGAATAAAATAATCGAACAGGCTGTAAAAAATGTGGTTTGTCTTGAAAAAGTCTTACAACAAGGCTGGAGCAAACGTTATTTATATGATTGTGGAGCACAAAGCATCCAACAAGTTGAACGAATTCTACGAGTTCTAGGGGAACATCAAGAAGTGTCACCCTATCAGGAATTTTGTAAATTACCCATTAAACAACGCTCTGATTTATTGATAACAGGTGAGGATCTCTTACTTTGGTTCAATCAAAAACCAGGAAAATGGGTAGCGGAACTTTATGAAACAGTTGAAAATGGAGTTCTGGAAAACAAGGTGGAAAATAGCAAAGAAAAAATAAAGGAGTGGCTTCTATCATGCAATCAGAAATCAGAAAAAAATTGTTAGAAGTCTTCTCAAGTAGCGATGGAGAGTTTATTTCTGGTCAAAAATTAAGTGAGCAGCTTGGTTGCTCGCGAACGGCCGTATGGAAGCATATTGAGGATTTACGAAATGAAGGTTATGAATTAGAGGCCGTTCGAAAACTTGGATATCGAATCATTACCAAACCAGATAAAATTAGTAGCAATGAAATCCAGCTTGGTCTTGAAACTCAAAGTTTAGGGCGAAATATTCATTTTCAGGAATCTGTAACCTCAACCCAACAAATCGCACACAAATTAGCGTATGAGGGGGCTGTCGAAGGTACTCTTGTCGTGGCAGAAGAACAGACAATTGGTCGTGGCAGATTAGATCGGGCATGGTATTCCCCAAAACACACGGGTGTCTGGATGAGTCTGATTTTAAGACCACAGATTCCACCCTCACAAGCACCACAGTTAACATTATTAGCGGCAGTAGGTGTCGTTCAGGCAATTCAAGAAGTGACGGGTTTGGAACCAGATATTAAATGGCCGAATGATATTTTAATCCATCAAAAAAAAATTGTTGGTATTTTAACCGAGCTTCAAGCTGAAACAGATCGGATTAATTCTGTCATTATTGGAATTGGTATTAATGTGAATCAGGACTTGAGCCAATTTCCTGAAAGCTTACACTCTATTGCGAGCTCACTAGCAATTGAAAAGGGCGAAAAAATAGACCGTGCAGAGTTAATACAGGTGATTTTATTAAAAATCGAAAAGCTGTATAAGGAATATTTACAGCATGGTTTCAAAGTCGTGAAGCTTCTATGGGAAAGCTATGCGACAAGCATTGGAAAGCAGATCATTGCTAGAACTCTTTCTGGTTCAATTGAAGGAAAAGCAATTGGCATCAATGAGGAAGGTGTATTGCTCCTTGAGGACGCAGCAGGCACAGTGCATCACATCTATTCAGCAGATATTGAGCTCCCTAAAAAATAAATGTAGAAAAGAATGTGAATCTTTTATATAATTCAAAGTGATGGGTGGTATCCTTTATGGAACTACACCAAGATTAACTTTTTTACCAAATCAAATTATATTTGTATTCTGCCTTGATCCATTGGACTGGGACAGAGGGATGAAATTTACCGAACTTATGCATCTTTAATCCTTCTTTCTCTTTTTGAAAGAAGGATTTTTTATATCAATTATGATAGCTACCACGAATCGGTCTTTTCATCTCCTCTTTTAGGAAACTCGGGTGAAGTACCTTGAGCAAGGCGACTTTAAAGAAGGGTTATTTACTTTCTAAAAGCCAAAAGGAGGAAAAATGATGAAACAAACAACTGAATTTTTGAAAATGAAACAAAGGAAAGAGCCAATCGTCATGTTGACAGCCTATGATTATCCATCTGCTAAGCTTGCAGAAGAAGCTGGAGTTGATATGATCCTTGTCGGTGATTCATTAGGGATGGTTGTATTAGGCTATGATTCTACTATTCCAGTAACAGTAGATGATATGATTCATCATACGAAGGCCGTAAAACGTGGTGCAAAGGATACATTTATTGTAACAGATATGCCATTTATGTCTTATCATGTTTCGCAATCTGAGGCTATGAAAAATGCAGCTCGGATTATCCAAGAATCTGGTGCTCATGCTGTAAAAGTTGAAGGAGCAAAGGATGTTATTTATACGATTACCTCTTTAACTGATGCAGGTATTCCTGTCGTCGCACATTTAGGTTTAACACCACAGGCTGTTGGAGTTTTAGGGGGTTATAAAGTACAAGGAAAAGATGCAGAAAGTGCAAGACAGTTAATTGAGGATGCAAAAAAAGTAGAAGAAGCGGGAGCAATAGCTTTAGTGCTTGAATGCGTTCCGAAACAATTAGGAGAAGAGGTCACCAACAGCATTTCGATTCCTACAATCGGAATCGGGGCTGGAAACCGTACAGATGGTCAAGTACTCGTGTTCCATGATGTGGTTTCATATGGGGTTGATCGTGTTCCAAAGTTTGTAAAACAATATACTTCAGTGAATGAACCAATTTTACAAGGACTCTCTAATTATGTGACTGAGGTAAAAGCACGTTCATTTCCAGAAGATAAACATTCTTACACAATGAAGGAAGAAGAGCTTGCTAGCCTTTATGGGGGAAAATAAACATGAAAGTCATCACATCAATCAAGGATATGCAGCAATATATCCAATTATTGAAATTAGAAGGAAAAACAGTCGGATTTGTACCAACAATGGGGTATCTTCATGAAGGGCATTTAACCTTGATGAATAAAGCAAGAAGTGAAAATGATGTATTAGCTGTGAGTATATTTGTGAATCCACTTCAATTTGGTCCAAATGAGGATTTTAATTCCTATCCACGTGATTTTGAAAGAGATAGCAAACTCGCAGAAAACAATGGTGTAGATGTTCTTTTTTACCCAAGTACAGAAGAAATGTACCCGACAAAAATGTCTCTTACTGCAGTCGTCCATTCAAGAATCAATGTATTATGTGGAAAACAGCGGAATGGTCATTTTGACGGAGTTGCTACAGTACTTGTAAAATTATTTAATACTGTACAGCCAGATCGTGCGTATTTTGGGTTAAAAGACGCACAGCAGGTAGCTGTTGTGGACGGTTTAATCACGGATTTTAATTTCCCAATAACACTTGTACCGGTGGAAATTGTTCGCGAAGACGATGGGCTTGCGAAAAGCTCTCGTAATGTGAATCTAAATCCACAAGAGAGAGTAGAAGCACCGAGATTATATGAAAGTCTTTCAATGGCAAAACAGGAAATAGACAAGGGACAACGTAATCCGAAGGTTATAGAAGAATTAATAAAAAATCATATCACAGCTTACACATCAGGAGTTATTGATTATATTGAGATGTATCGTTATCCTGAGCTTGACGAACTTTTTGAGCTAAATGGAAAAATCATCATTGCGATTGCTGTCAAGTTTACAAAAGCAAGACTTATTGATAATATAATTTTTGATGTGAAAGAAATTTTTTAGGGGGAGCATCATGTTCCGAACTATGATGAACGCAAAAATTCATAGAGCACGTGTTACAGAAGCAAATTTAAACTATGTAGGCAGTATTACGATTGATGAAGATATATTAGATGCCGTTGGAATGGTTGCTAATGAAAAAGTTCAAATTGTAAATAATAATAATGGGGCTCGACTTGAAACATATATTATCCCTGGTCAAAGAGGAAGCGGTGTATTTTGTTTAAATGGTGCTGCCGCTCGTCTTGTACAAGAAGAAGATGTCATAATTGTCATCTCATATGCGATTGTACCTGAGGAAAAATTGGCTGATCACAAGCCAAGAGTAGCTATTATGAACGAAAACAATCAAATTAAAGAATTAATCTTTGAGGAACCAGCAGCAACTGTATTGTAAGAAAAGCGGAAGGCTCAGCTTTCGGCGATAAGCATAAGACGAGCGCTGAAAGAAGGTGCCTTTTACTTTCCGAAGCGTTTGGCTTAGACCAAAGAGCCGATGGCGCCTGCAGCTAGACATAAAGACTATGGTAAAAACGCCCCCAATTTGGGGGCGTTTGTGTTAGGAGGTGGCACCAATGAAGAAACGCTTTGTCGTCGTAGACCTAGAAACAACTGGGAACTCTCCAAAAAAGGGTGATAAAATTATTCAGTTTGCAGCAGTCGTGATTGAAGACGGAGAAATTATTGAAAGATTTGCGACCTTCGTAAATCCGAAACAAGACATCCCGATTTTTATTGAGCAATTTACTGGTATTTCTAATGAAGTTGTAGCGAATGCTCCTGATTTTTCAAATGTTGCACCTGAAATTATTTCAATGTTTCAAGATTCTTATTTTGTAGCTCATAATGTTCCTTTTGATTATTCTTTTTTACAGGAAGAATTAGCACAATGTGGGTTTGAAAATTTTCATTGTCTTACCATTGATACGGTTGAACTATCAAGAGTAATGCTTCCTTTAGCAGATAGCTATAAGCTCGGGCAGCTTGCTGAAACTCTATCATTAACCCATGAAAATCCTCATCAAGCCGATAGTGACGCTGAAGTAACGGCCGAGATTCTTTTAAAAATTTTACATAAAATTGAACGATTACCACTTGTTACGATTCAAAAGCTATATTCCTTGTCAAATTATTTCAAAAGTGATATTCGTGAAATTTTAAGTAAGATTCTAGACGAAAAGTTAATTCATGCGGAAAAGGATACGAAATTTGATATATACCGTGGTCTTGCACTTCATAAAAGTTCCAAGCAAAAAGATAAACGAAAACAAAAAAGCTATACATATACAGAGGTTTTTCACTCGGTGATACACGAATTTCCGTTTCGTCAAGGTCAGCTCGAAATGGTACAAACAATCCACCATGCAATGGAAACCAACCAGCATGCAATGATTGAAGCGGGAACCGGGATAGGAAAATCAATCGCATATTTGCTGCCTGCGATTTATATCTCCAAAATGAAGGGACGTTGCATAATTAGTACGAATACTCTTCAGTTGCAACATCAGTTATTAGAAAAAGACATGGCAAAAATGCGAGAGATCCTTTCATTTGATTTTAATGTTGCGTTATTAAAAGGTAGAGGGAATTATCTTTCTTTAAGAAAGTTTGAACAAATTCTTTACGAGAACACGGATAATTATGATGAAGTGTTAACAAAGGCGCAAATTTTAGTATGGCTAACAGAAACAGAAACAGGCGATATCGACGAAATAAATTTATCATCAGGCGGCAAGCTTTTATGGGAGCGGGTTAAAAGTACAGTTGAAAATCCTGGATTTAAGGACTTAATTTGGGAATCAAGATGCTTTTATCAAAAGGCAAGGAACACGGCTGAAAAAGCAGATATCGTGATTACCAATCATGCTTTACTTTTACAGGATTTAGACAAACACTTTGAAATTCTTCCATCGTATGATTATTTAATCGTAGATGAAGCCCATCATTTCGAATCTTTAGCAAAACGGCAGGTAGGCTTTCATATTCATTATTTATCAATTCATTCAGTACTTATGAGAATTGGTCTGCTTGAGACAAATGACATGTTGGCAAAATCGTCAAAACTCATGGAAAGGAATGGCTTTGATACTGATTCTTTTTTACTTGTAAACCAACTCATTAAGGATATAAGAACAGCAGTTAACGATTTCTTTCGAATGATACGTAGCCATGTCTTAATGAAATTTCCAGAAGAAAATGAGAAGAATCGAATTCAATATATCCTACATTCTGGGCATGAATATGGTGAACACTGGCAAGAAGCAATTGAGCAGCTTACAAAGCTTAGCATTTTAATAAAAGAGCTTGTAAATAAAGTCCAATATCAAAAAGAACTCATGATCCAAAATAAGTCCCTGTTAACTCCATTACAGCTCGGGCTATTTAATGATTATATATTAAGTATTGATTTATTAGCTGAAAAGTGTTCAATTATTGAGAGGGTTGTTGGGGACAAAAAAAATCAAATGACTTGGATTGAAATTGATCCAAGAGGACCTGTAAATTCAGCAACTCTTTTTGCAGAGCCAACAGATGTCACTGATTTTTTAGCCGACCACTTTTTTGCCTTTAAGAAAAGTGTGATTATGACTTCTGCAACATTAACGGTTGATGATTCATTTACCTATATGATTGATAAGCTTGGTTTGGATGATTTCCATCCAATTACGTTATCGATTCCATCACCATTTGATTTTGAGAGCCAAGCAGCATTGATGGTGCCTATGGATGTTCCGCTGGTCAATTCTGTTTCCCGGAATGAGTTTGTTGATTCGATTTCCGAACAGATTGCTCAAGTTGCGAATAAAACGAATGGAAGAATGCTTGTATTATTTACTTCATATGACATGTTGCAAAAAACATATATAAATTTAAAAAATTCGGTTCAGCTTGAACAATTTGTATTAATTGCTCAAAGTATTAGTGGAGGGAGTCGGGCAAAATTAACAAAAAATTTTCAAGCGTTTGATAAGGCGATTCTTCTTGGAACGAGTAGTTTTTGGGAGGGTGTCGATATTCCTGGAGAGGATTTGAGCGCACTTGTAATCGTAAGACTTCCATTCGCTCCACCAAATGATCCGATTTTTTCTGTCCGTGCCAAGATGATTGAAGAAAAAGGAGGAGATTCCTTTAGAGATCTTTCGTTACCGGAAGCAATCATTCGCTTTAAACAAGGCGTTGGTAGGCTAATTCGGTCTGAAAAGGATAAAGGGGTAATTTTTATCTTGGACCGTCGAATTGTCACAACAGGATACGGAAAAAAGTTTCTAACCTCAGTTCCAAAGATGAAACTTTTCCACAAACCTCTATCTGAGCTATTAGAGAATGTAGAAGAATTGTTATAGAAAATCCATCAAAAAAGGACCTGTCAAAAGACAGGCTAAGGCGTGGGATTAGGAGTTTATTTTTCGGGTTTAACCCAGATTTAAAAAATTATATTGTGAATGGTATTACACCTGATATAATGATGTAAGGCAACTTCAACTGTAAGGTTGTAGTACTACTATTGTTACCGTATGCGAGAAATCGTATAAGTAGTAAAATTTGTGATGAATGAAGGGAGAGCTTTTGCTTGGAAAGTAAGATAGAAGTTCTATCAACAGTTAAAATTCAAAATACTCCTGATTTATATAAAATAGTTGATGCGTTAAATCGGACATTAAAGCATAAAGATCTCATGTTTGGTCTTGCACTTGATCGAGAAGATCAAAATAAATGCGTTTTTACAATTTATCGTACGTAAAGTAGTGGATAAAATATGAAAAAATGGATAATTGGAATACTTATCCTGCTCCTTATTATTACTATTTGGAGGGGAGTAAATATTTATCAAACGGCTCTTGACCCACTTATCAAATATGAAGCAAAAGGAAACGAAATTGCGCTTGACAAGACACCGATTGAAACAATTGAAGATAGTTATACATATTTTGGAACTAAGGCATATCAAGTTGTCATCGGGAAAAATGATAAAGATGAAAAATTGATTGCTTGGATTCCGGAGAAAAAAGGGGAAATAGTAACACGCTTTGAAAGCGATGGGATTACAGAAAATGAAGCAGTAGCTATTTTAAAAAAAGAGCGGAATCCACAAGAAATTCGTTCCGTCAAACTTGGACTTGAAGATAACATCCCGATTTGGGAAATTATTTATATTGGTAGTGATAATCGTTTGACCTACCATAAATTGTATTTTGAAACTGGTAAGTATCGGAACTCAATCAAACCATAATACGTGGAGGGAATACCATGAAATTAGCAAACAGAGTAGCAGCATTAACACCTTCTTCAACACTTGCCATCACTGCAAAAGCAAAAGAATTGAAGGCTGCTGGCCATGATGTAATTGGACTTGGTGCAGGTGAACCGGATTTCAATACACCTGATTATATAATCGAGTCAGCCGTAAAAGCAATGAAGGAAGGACACACTAAATATACACCTTCTGCTGGATTACCTGCTTTAAAACAATCAATTTGTAAAAAGCTGTTGAATGACCAACAAATAGAGTATAAGGCAAATGAAGTTATTGTTGGTTCTGGTGCAAAATTTGTGTTATACGCGTTATTCCAAGTTCTCCTAAATAAAGATGATGAAGTTATTATTCCAACACCTTACTGGGTAAGCTATCCTGAACAAGTTAAGCTTGCAGAAGGTGTACCTGTATATGTAGAAGGTAAAGAAGAAAATAATTTTAAAGTGACTATTGAACAGCTTGAAGCTGCAATCACAGATAAAACGGTCGCATTAATATTAAATTCACCAAGTAACCCAACTGGTATGCTTTATTCAAAAGAGGAATTACAAGCTATTGGGGAACTATGTGTGAAGCATAATGTTTGGATTGTATCAGATGAAATTTATGAAAAGCTTGTGTATTTCGGGGCCACACATACATCGATTGCACAAGTAAGTGAAGAAGTGAAGGCAAAAACAATCATTATCAATGGTCTGTCGAAATCACATTCAATGACAGGTTGGAGAATTGGGTATGCCGCAGGTCCACAGGAAATTATCAAAAGCATGACAGATCTTTCAAGTCATAGTATTTCAAATCCAACTTCAATCGCACAATATGCAGCCCTTGCAGCTTACGAAGGCAATCAAGAGCCAGTTGAAACAATGAGACAGGCATTTGAACAGCGTTTAGACGTGATTTATGATAAATTAGTAAACATACCTGGTATGTCATGTATTAAGCCACAAGGGGCATTTTATCTATTCCCAAATGCTAAAAAGTGTGCTGAATTGACTGGATATAACAATGTCGATGATTTTGCTAAGGCGTTATTAGAGGAAGCACTCGTTGCAGTCGTTCCAGGGTCTGGCTTTGGAGCGCCAGAAAATATGCGCTTATCATATGCAACATCATTAGACCAATTAGAAGAAGCAATCAAACGTATTCATACATTTGTTGAAGAAAAAAGGAAATAAATGTGATCCGATGGGGACGGTTCAGATTGAGCAGTCCTCGTTCTATTTCTTGCTTCGTTATGACAAGAAATGTATAATGAAGTAGGTATTTATACATAAGTTTTAACTTTATTCAAACTTTGTCTGAATAAAGTTAAAGCCTTCGGCGGATGCCACGATTTTTC